>CAZNET010000352.1:0-3678 GCA_964571885.1 uncultured Pirellulales bacterium | reverse complement strand
AATTGATGTCGTGTATAGTTACGTATGATTAAAATGATACAGGGCCTTCAAAAAAACGAAGGCCCTGTTTTTTAGATGACTTTTATAAGTGTAGCGAAGTTGTTTTCGAATCAATTACAAATGCTGAGCCAGATATCTAACAATTTCCGGATGTCTTGTATGTTAACGTTGCCTGAACGATCGATATCGGCCTTATGACACCATACATTTTCTTTGTGACAATCAGAATTCAGCCATTTTTCTGTAAGATTGGCGAATTCCGCAAACTCGATCATTTGGTTATTATTTATATCATCAAACTTGCACACAGCAAAGCGTTCAGCATTCCAGCCATCTACCAGGAATTCGTTGTAGGCGCCGCAGTAGAAAAATAACGCCTCAGGCAGCCCGCGGGGTGCCCCGGTATCGGGATTCGTGTAAGAGCCGGTGTCACTGACATTGATCAGCGTATTGTTCTCAATCGTGGCGCCGTAACTGGCCGTATTACGCATGAGAGGACGTGACAATCCATTACACTGAATGATATTATTTTTTACTGAGACCGTACTGAAATCGGTGGTTGTCGGGAATCCAAACAGTCCTTCGGTACGAGGAGTGATCGTTGTATTTGTAATGACTTCATTGTTATAGAAATGATAATTGTTGTATATTTCATCTGCCCAGAATAGTCCTCGTCCGGGATTCTTGATCAGGTTATAACGAAAGTGGGTCGGTCCCGGAGCAGGGGCACCGCCAAAAAGAGAAATAAGATTACCCTTGTCATCGGTTGTATTAAAATCAAAAAGATTATATTCGACAAGGGCTGAATTGCGTGCCCATTCAAGGGAATAAGACTTCATTAACAGGTTGTGATGGATGTGCCAGGAATTACCGTCAGCGACGACCGTTCCGCCCGAGTGTTTCGGAATAGAGATGGCTCCCCAGAAGACATTATGGTCTATTTCATTATATTTATCATTTTCAAATGGAAACTCCAGAGAAAAATTAACCTGTACGGTATTATGATGAAATCGGCATCGGGTTCCCTGGCGTCCTTTGAAGCCGTAATAATTTTCGCCATCGGTACGGTAGATCCAGTTGTTGTAAAATTGCGAATCCGAAACCCATGTTGTAAAACAGGCACCGCCGTTCCATTGGAACTTTCCTCCGGCATCCTCAAATATGTTATCGTGTATTTGGCCGTAACTCATGCTGAAGGTTCGAACCCCGCTCCACAGGAAATCTTTGATGATTAAGTTGAACATCTCAAGGTAGTCGCAGTTATTGCCGTAAACAGCACCGTGAAGATTAGGGCCTGTTAGTGTCATATCGGATAGGGTGACAAGCAGAGTATTATCGCCTAAATTGATAAGGTAGGCATTTCGATTTATTGAAGAAGGATTTGTCGAATTTTCAGGCAGATCGGCGGTGCTGGGTACCCATGTTGCAACCGCTGTAATAATTGTTTTGCCGGCGCCATCGCCTTGGATTGTCATACCGGCTTTTGGTTTTAAGGGATAAGGTAATTCAAATGTTCCCGGCCCCACATTAATCGTATCGCCTGGTGAACCATTGTTCACCGCATTGATCAAACTGTTAACATCCGTAATATTGGCGTAAACACAACCGACGGTGATAAAAATTAAAACAATCTTACAAATTATCCGGGAAATCATAGACATTTTCATCGTATGTGATATTCCTTAAATAATAAGATATATTATAACAGATCAGGAGGGATCATTCAATCAAATTGTGATTTATAGAATCTCACAAAGATCAAGCCAGATTTCGAATAATTTTCTCATATCCGTCATATCGACATTGCCGGAGCGGTCCACATCGGCTTTGGCGCACCATTCATTTTGCTCGATGCAACCTGAGTTAAGCCATTCATTCATAAGATTGGCGAATTCCACAAACTCGATTGTTTGATTGTAATTAACATCGTCGATCCGGCATTTGGCGAAACGCTCGGTGTTCCAGCCGTCCACGAGAAATTCATCATACGCACCACAATAGAAGTACAACGGCTCGATCAGTCCGCGAGGTGCTCCGGTATCCGGATTGGCATACGAACCGGTGTCGCTGATATTGATCAGCGTATTATTTTCGATGGTCGCGGCGTAACCGACCGACTCACGGATCAAATCGCGTGACAGGCCGACACATTCTATGATACTGTCTTTGATCTCAATCGTGGAAAAATCGGTACCCGAAGGAAACGAAAACAGCCCCTCGGTTCGCGGCGTAATCGTCGTATTGGCGATAACTTCATTGTTATAAAAGTATATCTGGTTATATCTGTCCGACGCCCAGAAGATTCCGCGACCGGGATTTTTAACAAGATTGTTATAAAAATATACAGGACCAGCGATAGGCGGTTTAGAAGGATTATTCCAGTGGCTTGTGATCAGGTTGCCTTTATCTTCATTGGTATCGAAATCGAAAAGATTGTGTTCAATAAGCACATCATTGCGTGGAAATTCCAACGAATACGATTTGTGGAACCAGTTATGGTGTATGTGCCATGAATACCCGTCCGGGATGATTGTATTGCCGCCGCCTCTCGGAATTGAGATGACACCCCAAAGGATATTGTGGTCAATCTCACAATATGCATCATTGTGAAAGGCAAATTCAATTGAAAAGCTTACTTCCACGGTGTTGTGATGGAACCTGCATCGCACGGCGTTTCGTCCCTTGAAGCCGAAATAGTTGTTACCGTTCGTGCAGTACATCCAGTTGTTATAAAATTCCGAATCTGTTACGTATGTCACAAATACTCCGCCGCCGTTCCATTTGACTTTGCCGCCGGCGTTCTTGAAGATGTTGTCGTGGATCATGCCGAAATCCATGTCGAACGTGCGTATCCCGCTCCAGATGAAATTCTCAATTTGGCAATTGTATATCTCCAGTCCGTCACATTCATGACCGAAAACCGCTCCCTGCAGGTCCGGGTTCTCGTCTTTTAAGGTCATATCCGATATAGTGACATCGGTAGTGTAACTGTCCAGGTTGATCAGATAGGCATTGCGGTTTACCGTACTGACATCCAGTTCTCGATCCGGCGGAGAGGTTGTTACCGGTACCCAGGAATCGACCGGCATAAGGATCGTTTTTCCCATCCCAGCTCCTTTGATGGTCATTCCGTCTTTGGGCCGCAGCGGATACGGCAATTCAAAAACACCCGGTGCGATAAGTACCGTATCACCCGCCGAGCCGTTGTTTACCGCGTTGATCAGATCGGTGACATTGGTGATGTCGGCCCAGGCCATACCTAAGGTCGCAAAGATAACAATTGTACTGACAAGACATTTCAACCGTATTTTTCTCTTCATTTTTTTTCCTTTAAGTAAGTTTAACAATGGTACTTAATTGCAGCTATTCAGCCAGATATCCACCAGCTTGCCGACGTCGGGTATACCGACATCGCCTGAGCGGTCCACATCGGCCTTGCCGCACCAGCCGTTATCTTTTGTGCAGCCAGAATCGAGCCATTTGCCCGCGAGATTTGCAAACTCTGCAAATTCGATTGACTGATTGTTATTCGTATCGTCCAGTTTGCACACGGCGAACCGCTCGGTGTTCCAGCCGTCCACGAGAAATTCTTCGTAGGCTCCGCAACGGAAATACAGCGGGTCAATCAGGCCGCGCGGCGCCCCGGTGTCCGGATTGGTGTACGAACTGGTGTCGCTG
>CAZNET010000351.1:0-3699 GCA_964571885.1 uncultured Pirellulales bacterium | reverse complement strand
GTGTTTAGGTAAGAATGTAAAGCCTGCAGGGTTGTTTTTTGAGAAAATTCGCTGCAAATTTCCTTAAAGGTAAAAGGTTTGCAATAGTTTACGATCCGCGAATGTAAAACCTCAATTTCGGCTTTTGAAAGAGGACCGATCCCAATGAGTTTTTTAATTTTTGCATATGCCAAATCTTTATATTTGCCTGGAATATCTTTTAATTCCACTCTCCAGAGATATGTATCCAAGTAGGCATCGATCGTATTTTCGGCAGATACCAATTTCCAAAGGAGTATATCGGCCTGCTCGACGCGTTTTCCATCCGGAAAGTTATTCAGATAATCGACGATCGAATCAATATCTTGTTTATTTTCAACCTGCTCCCATGCTGCAGCTTCATCTTTTTTGCGTTTATAGTCATCCGACAGGGACTCAAGGAACGTCACCACGTCACGATGATTTTTATCTCTGGCGATTTGAACCGGCTTATAACCGTTTTTATTTCCGTTTCCGGGATCTGCGCCATTTTTTATTAGATATTTAACGACCTGTTTATAACCAAATTGTGAAGCCATAAACAGCGGTGTCGCTCCAATACTGCCTTCTCTTGACTCAATATCGGCCCCTTTCTCTACCAGTAAACGAACCACACGCAGTAAACCTTTTTCGCAAGCCAGATGCAGAGGTGTTTTGCGATATCCGCTGGTACGAGCTTCCAAAGGAGCACCTTTTTCAATGAGATAAACCGCTACATCATTATGCTTATGTAAGATCGCATGATGAAGCGGTTGAACATCGCTGCTCGCTTTTCTATCGAGCTTTGCTCCCTTTTCCACTAACATTTTAACCACATTGAGCCTTCCTGTTTCCGCCGCCAGATGAAGCGGTGTCCATTGGCCGTTTGAAGCTTTTGCGTTTATGTCTGCGCCGTTTTCTATCAAAAAAGAGACGATTTCTTCGTGGCCTTCCTGAGCCGCGAAATGTAAGGGGGTTCTTTGGTTTGAATTACGCAGATTGACATCGGAACCTTCATTCATCAAAGATTTGACTTTCCCGTATTTTCCGTTATAGGCAGCAACATGAATCGCAGGATCCCCGCAGCCCGAAATGAACAATGTCAGAAAAACTAAAATGAGTAACACATAGCAGACGTTGTTTTTCATTGTAACCTTTTTTCCTTTCCGCAAGTAATTAAAGTATTCTATGGTACCTGTGACTTAGGGTTCCCACTTTAACATTTCGATATTTTCCGTATTGATGAATTCAATGGAACCATCTACGAATAAGACGTAAATTCCGTCGTCTCCAAACCTTTCGATGTCCATGAGTTCGGAGTCTCCTAAAGCATTGTCTGTTGCTTTCGCTTCAAACAATAAAACGGTATCGGGGTCGATATCATTTATGACCAGACCCGACAAATTTTTATTTAACGCATAAGCCCAAATTCCATCTTCTCCTTCGACGTAAAAATGGTTGGGAGACAGATCATTTTCAAACATGAATTTTTCGGGCCAATTTAAGGTGTCCGGTAGTTGTCCGTTATGATCTGAGGTATAAACCATTATGGCTTTAGCTAAGCCTTGTAATCGGGCCAGAGACGTTATTTCCTTCGCTTTGTTTTGTACTTTGGGTACTACGAAAACTGCGAAAACCGTAAAGCAGACAACCGGCAGGATTATACTTGTAATCGCGAATCCTTTGCCTTTGAGGTTTTTTTTGCTGGTTGCAATCACTATTAAACTAATAATTCCCAGAGATAAAGCGATAAGCCAGAATATAGGCAAAACGATTCCTATAACCGCGAGAATAAATGCGGTAATTGCCAGACGGCTGGTTCTGACGACATTTTCCTGCGGCATGTCCTGTTGATTATTCATTTCATTATTGTCATTTTGCATATTGCTTTTCCTTTCTTTACGAGGTCATAATGAAATTTACGATTGTATTTGCTTACGCTTCCTTTTCGATAGTGATTAGTTCGCCGTCGTTGATATTCCAGAGGTTATCTAAGGGGGCGGTTATTTTTCCTATGATGTTTACGTTTGAGGCGGCTCGGATTTCTTGGGCTTGTGAGGCGGGGGTTTTTCCGAAGAAGATGCAGAGGGCCTTTCCCGGGGGCCAGTAGGCCAGTTCGCCGGGCTGTAAAATTTCTCTTGAATTCGGTTCTATTTCAGCATTGACGTTGATCTGGAAATAAATTTCGCCTCCCCAGCGGTGTACATTGGCGTTGATCGGCAGGATGTTGAGAATTTTTCTGGCGGTCGGGCTGTCGGTCAATTCGGCTGTGATTTCAAGAATTTCGGTTTTAATTTTGATTTTATCGGGCATTTGTCTGAAAATCCGGCGATTTTAGCGGTTTTTTATATATCATTAGCTGTTTTTTGGCTTGTTGGCAATAAAATTGTCAAAAATTTATTGCTGTCGGGGAGGTAGTCGATTAGTATACTATGTTGCTTTATATAAGTTTATTAACAAAGGCTACCAAAGCTTAAAGGAAATTTGGATGTTTGAAAAGGTAGATACAGGATTTTGAGCCGTGCAGAATTGCAATAGAACAATTCTGCGTGGTCTGGTTTTTGGTTCGGTGGTAGCCTGGAAACCGTTGGTTTCGCTTCACAGCCGGGACGCGTGCATCGTGATGTGCGGCGGCCATTTCGCTATCTTCGGCGAAAAAGGGCGAACTTACGGGAGGTGTCTTATGTAGTATATAGAATTACATAAGCACATTTTCCGTTGGTGCGTGTTGTTGAAGTGGAAGCTTGGTTAAGTTTCCATTTTTTTTTGTTTTGAAAAATTTGATCGTCGCAAAGTAAAAAAGTTTTTATTTAGGATGCAGATTAATAATGAACCAGGAGTTATTGAGAATAGTCGAAAATATTGCCCGCGATAAAAATATCGACAAGGAATCGGTATTTATCGACCTCGAGGAGGCAATGGTGTCCGCAGCGCGCAAGCATTTCAGCGATCATGACAGCGAGTATGTTGTTCATATCGACCGCCAGACAGGTGAAATGACGGCCTTTCGCGACGGCCAGCAGATCGATATCAATCAATTGGGCAGAATTCCCGCTCAGACAGCCAAGCAGGTCATGATTCAGAAGATCCGCGCCGACGAGCGTGAGAGCATTTATTCTGAATTTGTCGAGCGGCGGGGAACGGTTGTCAGCGGTTCGGTGGTTCGTTATGAAAGCGGTTCTCTGGTTATCAATCTTGACCATCGCACCGAGGCGTTCCTGCCAAAATCGGAACAGATCATGGGCCAGAGCCACCGTCCGGGCGAGCGGATCCGATGCGTTATACTCGACGTCAAGGAGCAGGGCAGCCAGGTCAAGATCATTTTATCCCGCACCCACCCTGAATTTATCCGGCGCTTGTTCGAACTGGAAGTGCCTGAAATTGCCGAACATGTCATTGAGATTCGGGCCTTGGCACGGGAGGCCGGTTACCGTACAAAAGTCGCGGTGGCGTCTCTTGACGATAAGGTCGATCCGGTCGGCGCCTGTGTCGGTGTTCGCGGCAGCAGGATCAAGAATATTGTTGACGAACTGGGCGGTGAAAAGATTGACATTGTTCGATGGAATGAGTCCTCCAATGTGTTGATTACCAATGCGTTGATGCCCGCGAAGGTCAGTGAAATCGCGCTTTGTTTTGAACTGGGACGCGCGACGGTGGTGGTCGACGAAGACCAGTTGAGTCTTGCGATCGGCAAGCACGGCC
>CAZNET010000350.1:0-3711 GCA_964571885.1 uncultured Pirellulales bacterium | reverse complement strand
ACCATCGTTTGGGAATCGGCCGCAAACTGACCGCTGGCGTTATAGATATCTGTAAACAAAAATCGCCAAAAGGGTATTTGAGGGTTAATTCATCCAACTATGCCGTGGATTTTTACAAAAAAATGGGTTTTATACAAATTGGAGATGCTCTCGACAGACCTGGCGGATGCGTACCACTTAAGTATGCTTTTCAAAAAACTCGTATGAAGGGTATTCAGATATGAATTTTCTTACAAAGAAATATTTTTATTTATACGCATTACCCTTAATCTGGCTTCTGACCTCAATTGTATCATACTATCATCCTGGTGATGAATATGCACTTTATGTTTACTCTTCTTATATAGGTGTTTGGATTTATTATATCTTTCAGGCACCGGATACAAATTCTTTTTTGTTTCCTGCACTTATCTCGTTGACAGGCACAATAGTTATGATTATTCCCGCACTGTTCTTGCATAAGCTAAAAATAAGAAAGTCACTTTGGGCTGTTTTATTTGCTCTGTGTACAATCAGCATATTCTTATTTCTAATAACCCGTTATCCGTCAGTTGCAAAAGCATTGAGCAAAAACGGCTCCTTGTGGGCATACATTGCGGCATCTACAAATATAGGATTGTACTTTTCGGTTATTCTGTCGATTATAATGATGGGTATCGAAAAAATTTATGGAAAAGGATTTTGAAAAATCGCTGATTAAAATAGATTGAGATTTGAATAAATGAGAAGGAAATATGCAGTGTTGTTTTTATTGTCAGGTGCAGTGCTGGGTGTGCTCTCCGGCATGATGTGGTTTGGGATCGGTTCATGGTTTGACCGACAGTCGGATTTCTTCGTACTTACCACGGGTTTGGGTGAACGTATATCTTTATATTTTGGCGCTTTTACTTCGTTTTTCATAGTCCCGGCGATTTTGCCCTTGCTGATAGCCGGAGCAGTTACGCTTGTAAAATTTTCACGAAAAAATCTGATTATCTCTGCTGGTTTTGTTGCGGTTTATTATGGTAGCCATTGGCTGCCTGTAGGACTGCTGCTTCTATATTGTATTATATTCAACAAAAGTTTTTGACTATGGAAACGATATTAATCATTGAAGATGACGTTAGGTTTGTAAAAGATTATGAGGAATCTTAAAACGCATATTCTAATCATAATGAGCGCAGCAGTCGGTAATGGTCTATGTGCGCAATTGGCCTACATATGGAACATAAACGATAGAGGTTGTTTTGACAGTACAAACAAAGGCTATGAGATCAAAGAGGGATGTGTGACGGTAGATCTAAGAAATGAAAATTCTCTCTGCCCGACCGGCCTTGGACATCTGGTATCAGGTCGGGATTCTGTAAAAGAAATACAGTTTACCTTTTCTTTACCGAAAGAAGGAGAATGCTGGCTGCATATCTCATGGGAACCGGGCGGCAGCGGCAAAGAACAATTTGAGGTTCTCTGTAATTCTAAACAGATCGATAAGAGCAAACTTGTAGATGCCGCTTCAAAACCCAATCAGGCTATTATAAGCAAATTTAAGGTCCCATTAAAATCAGATAACAATACAATAACGCTAAGACATTTGTCCGGCGATGGCCTTCGTTTTAAGTATATTTTTATTTCGAACTCTGATCGTGATCCATCGATGCCGTTATTGAATCCAGCTTTGAAGTTTCCGACTTTGAAAAGCTATGAGACCGAATGCAACGAGCCGGGTATCATGCTGGACGATGGCCGCTTGAGATTATTCGCACCCAAAACAATGGCCAGGGAAGCCGAAATTGTATTCGGATATCTGCTTAAAGCGTATGATGAGTTGTACAAAATAGTCGGTTCATATCCGGAGTATAAAATGATCATCTATCATTTTCCGGAAAACAATGAGCACGGCTGGGGCGGGACCAGCAACTGCACCATCTGGTACAGCTATGAAAATCTGGAGTTTGAATCGCAAAAGGAATGGACTCAATACAACGTACCTCATCTTTCGGGCCATATTGAGGAAATGGCTCACAATTTTGTCAGTGCTGCGGGAGCTCAGTTTGGATGGGAGATGATAGGGTGGAACCTGGGTATAAAAGTAACCAGAAAAGTTGCGGGCAATCCGATTTTAACCCGGTATATAAAACAAACGCGTTTTGACCAGAGAGATGCGTTCAACCGTTATATAAAAAACGATTATACTTTTCCTGATGATATACCGGCGAATTTGTGCGACCGGATACACGCTTATATACTCTTCAAGGCCGAACGGCGCTACGGGCCGGATTTCTGGCAGGATTTCTTTAAAGAGTTACAGAAAGAAAAGGAAAATTTAAAAGCCGCAGAATATCTCAAAGATACTGATGAGATCAGGAACAGAAAATATCAGATCACGGTAGAATGTTTTGGCAGACTGCAAAAGATAGGATTTAAAAAAATGCTGGATGATTATCGTATATCTCAAACAACTTCAGTAAAGTCCCTGAAGCCGACCGAGCCAACCTGGAACAGAAAATTCAAATAAGCAAAACGATAAAGATTATGGAAACGATATTGATCATTGAAGATGACGCGACGATGCTGCGGGGGCTGACAGATAATTTTGAGTACGCCGGCTATAAAGTATTAACGGCCACGGACGGCGAGGCGGGGCTTCATGCCGCTTTGAATGCTCAACCCGATCTGATCATACTTGATATTATGCTGCCGAAGATCAACGGCTACGAGATCTGCCGGCTTATCAGAAAAGAAAGACTCGATATGCCGATCATCATGCTCACCGCCAAGGGCGAGGAATCCGATATCGTGCTCGGCCTGAACCTCGGCGCAGATGACTATGTCACCAAGCCGTTCAGCATCAAGGAGCTGCTGGCCAGAGCCGCCGCGTTTCTAAGGCGTAGAAAAGAACAAGAAAAACAGCGTTATGAATTCGACGATTTCTGTCTCGACATCACCTCGCGTCAGCTGACCAAAGCAGGCGAGGAAATCAAACTTTCGCCCAAGGAATTCCGGCTGCTCGAACATTTCGTCAAACGCATCGGCAGGGCCCTGACCCGCGACGAAATATTAAACGCCGTCTGGGGCTATGACTGCTTCGTCACCCCCCGCAGCATCGACCGCTTCGTCACCACCCTGCGAAACAAGATCGAACCGGATTCTCATCAGCCCAGATACATCCACACCATCCGCGAGATCGGCTACAAATTCGAACCGCCCGAAACCTCGCTTTATCGTTTCTAAATGCTCAGTATTTTCTGACTTGGATTATATTATAAATCTCTTGCTATTTTTCTTCTTTATATATAGAATGCTCTTTTTTAGGGGCTGGTTTGGTCCGGTGAAGAAACCTTTGGTACCTAAGAAAGGATAATAAGATGTCAAAAAATCGGTATTCACGTCGTAATTTCATAAAGATAGCAAGTCTTTCCTCGCTGTCTATAAGTATTTCTTCAAAGCTCTTGGCCGATTCCTGCCGCAAAAAACCCAACATCATTTTTATTCTCGCCGATGACCTTGGCTATGGCGATCTGAGCTGTTACGGCCAGAAAAAATTTACCACTCCGAATATCGATCAAATGGCCGCCGAGGGGATGAAATTTACCCAGTTTTATTCCGGACATACCGTTTGTGCTCCTTCGCGATGTACGCTGATGACCGGTTTTCATACCGGCCACTGCACCGTCCGCGGCAATAAGCCGATCTTCCCCGGCCAATACCCGCTCGCCGCCGACTCATTGACGC
>CAZNET010000349.1:0-3716 GCA_964571885.1 uncultured Pirellulales bacterium | reverse complement strand
ATCAACAAGATGTGGAAGATTCAGAATCATTGCCAAAAAAGAATTTGACCGCGCCCTCTTCAACGGGATTCAGTATCTTGGGCAACATCTTCAAACCAATAGAACGTTACGAGTTGCTGACAATGAAATGCACGTCACCACCAGCGGGCAAAACACTATCCGGCAGTCAACTGCCCGTACTGATCGACGCCTATCAAAGACGGTATTATCCTGTCGGTCTGGTAGCCGGCGGCCAAACAGGCGACAAAAGAATCTACCAAGTCGATTATCTCGGAAAAAATGTGGAAGAAATCGAAGGCGGCGTTACTATTTCAGATGAACGAATTGCAGCGCCTTACCCTCATGATATCTGGCTGACCGAAAAAGTTGATTCCGTCAGTGAATTTTATGTCATATATGCGATAAAGCGAGAGAATGTAACTTATATAACCTCCGCTAAAATACCGGGGGTACGGCAGGCTGCTGAAATTACCAATAAAAGGGCATTTCTTGTACCCTGATTTTCTGGGTTTAATCCGCCAAAAACGGGCTTTATACAAACCCAATCCCCCAGATGCACTCGTTACATACAAGTCTTTTTGAAAATATGAAAAAGTTCTTGTAAAATCGAACTGTCGTAGGTTATATTGTATCGTTTTATGGAATTGTTAATTACAGAGCTTTATGGAGACTTTACAAGTGGCAAGTACAAATGATATTCGTAATGTAGTGTTATTAGGGCACGGCAGCAGCGGTAAAACCTCATTAGCAGAAGCGATCCTGCATTTAACCGGCAAAACAAACAGATTAGGAAGTGTTGATGACAAAACCAGTATTTGTGACTATTACGACGAAGAGAAAGAACATCAGCATTCCATTTTGACATCGGTGGTTCATACTGAGCATAACGGCAAAACCGTTAATGTGATCGATACGCCGGGCTATCCGGACTTTATGGGGCCGGCGATCAAAGCGATTCCCGCTGCCGAGACTGCGGTCATCGTGATCAGTGCCGCTTCGGGAATTGAAACAAATACGAGAAAATATTTCGATATTACATCAAAGGCCGAGATGCCGAGAATCATCGTTATCAACAAGATTGATTCGGATAATATTGATCTTCCTGAGCTTATTAAAAACATACAGGAAACATTCGGCTCGCAGTGTCGGTGTGCGAATTTACCTTCACCAGATAATAAATCTGTAGTCGATTGCCTGGAAGATGACAAAGGGGAATCGCCGGTAATGGATGTGGCTGCGGCCCATACAGAACTTATTGAAAGTGTCATTGAAGCGGATGATGAATTAATGGAAAGTTATTTATCCGGGGAAGAAGTTTCCTCCGAAAAAATTTCAAAAGTCTTTGTCAAGGCACTTCAGGCGGGAACCCTTGTACCGATCATCTTCACCGATGCCCGAAATGAAGTCGGCATTAATGAGCTTCTCGGTATGATTACCCACTACAGCCCATCGCCTAAAGAAGCTAAGCCGATGATCCTGAGAGACGGCGAGAACAGTGTCGAGTTAAAGGCAGATGCCGCAGAACCTCTGGCGGGCATGGTGTTTCAGATCGGCTTGGATCCGCGTTCGAACATGAAGTATTCTTCTATCCGTATTTTCAGCGGTTCGATCAAATCGGATACGAATATGATTATCAATGACGATAAGAAAGGTACCCGGCCCGGTCATATTCTCAAACCCCAGGGAGGCGAAAACGAAGAAATCGACGCCGGAGTCGCTGGTGACATTATTACCCTGGCTAAAATCGAAGAGCTTAAGATCGGCGATCTCATCCATGACGGCAGCTATTCCGGACGTTTTGATGTAATTGACGTTCCCGAACCGATGTTCTCTCTTGCTCTCGAGCCTGCGGCCCGAGGTGATGAACAAAAAATAAGCACCGCCCTGGAGCGGCTTAACGAACAGGATCCCTGTTTCAAATCAAAACACGATCAACAGACAAAAGAGCTTGTCGTCAGCGGTCTCGGAGATTTGCATCTCAGGATTATGCTTGAGAAAATGGACAAACAATTCAAGCTGAAAGTTAACACCAAGCAGCCCAAGATTCCCTATCGAGAAACCATCACCTCTAAAGCCGAGGGACATTATCGCCACAAAAAACAATCCGGCGGCGCTGGTCAATTTGGCGAAGTCTATCTGCGGGTCGAGCCTGCGGAAAGAGATTCCGACCCATCACTGGATTTCAGTTGGGATATTTTCGGCGGTTCAATCCCCGGTCAGTTTGAAGCCCCTATTGTCAAGGGTATTAACGACATGATGGAAAGTGGCGTGGTAGCCGGATTCCCAATGCAGGATATTAAAGTTTCGGTTTATGACGGCAAACATCACCCGGTTGATTCCAAGGAAGTGGCTTTTCGCGCCGCCGGCAAGGGTGCCTTTACCGACGCTGTACAAAAAGCCAAGCCGGTCTTACTCGAACCGATCGTGAACATGGAAATTTGCGTTCCGTCGGAAAACATGGGCGATATAACCGGCGACATGGCTTCCAAACGCGGTCGAGTGGTTGGCCAGGAAGTGCTTCCAGGCGGGATGATCGTGATCAAAGCACAGGTCCCGCTGGCTGAAGTGACACAATATAACAGCCAACTTAAAAGTGTCACAGGCGGCCAAGGCAGTTATTCGATGGAACTAAGTCACTATGAACCGGTCCCTTCGAATGTTCAGCAACAGGTCGTTACCGCTTATAAAAAAGAAAAGGAAAGCGATTAGCCGGCTAAATATAATCATATCTTCATGATTATTTTAGCGAGGTCTGTACGATTTTTTTCGATCCAGGTGGATTTCCGCAGGATCATTTGAAGGAAGTCTTTGCCGCTGGAGTTGCCGAAAAAGCCGGTTGTCGCAATAGGCAGGACCGCTTCGGCGATCATGGTTTCGAGCATCATATCCACGAGCGCCGATTTTTTCTTTTTATCAAGTTCGAAAATTTCCCTATAACCTTTCAGCAGTTCGGCCAGTTTAATTTGATCGAGATAATCGGGCCAATCCACCGGATTCGGCCTGCCGCCCACAATGGAAAACTGCAGCATGGCGTTGGCCAGGTCTGTCAGAGGTGTCGCGATCTTGGCCGAATCGAAATCAAGCACCGCGGTTAATTTGCCATTCAAAAACAACATGTTTCCCGGGTGCCAGTCTCCATGAACCACTTGTTGAGACCAACTGTCAAAACCGAGCTGATTCACATTGATACAGGCTTGATTATAAATTCGCATTATTGTTTCGGTCAGTTCACGCAGACTTTTGTTGTGTTCCGGTCTTTTGCTTGAACCGACTATTTTTAAGTGTCTTCGAACCGTTGGCGAGTCATGGAAACTACTCCTCAGCGGCTGCCAGTCATATGCGAAATCATGTAAATAATGATGAAACCTGGCCAGTTGCTTTCCGACATCGAATGTTTCCTTCAGCGTGCCTTTATAACGATGTCCTCCGACAAATTTAAAGAACTCATAAATATTATTATTCAATTGCAGGATCGTATTAAAATCCTTACGTGTATGAACAAGAGGCGCGACCGGAAAATACTTTTTTGAAAGATGCTGCTGAACCGCGTGAGAAAATGCCACGCGATAAATATTATCTTTTCCCCGGGGCCGCCGCTTCAAAAAGAATTTACCCTGTTTTGTTACGATTATGACTTTTGGAGCGCTCCGATTGCCCGCTTTGAGAGGCTTGACGCTCTGCACCGAGCCAATTGTATAATTATTCAAAACAGCGGC
>CAZNET010000348.1:2543-3717 GCA_964571885.1 uncultured Pirellulales bacterium | reverse complement strand
CATCGGTTTGTCCGGCGATGGTCGTGGCCGCCTCGATCGTCGCCAGCGGCAGATTATAATCCCAGACGACCATGCCTTTTATTTTGTCACGGTATCGATCGACAAGCCCGAGCAGCGCCCCGCAGCCGGGCACATCCTGTGGTTCAAGAAATTGCTTCGGCAGGTCGGCAAACAGTTCCTTTAGAAACACACCCGCGGTCTGAACGAACATCGGCTGACGGTTGTAATGCCGGTCGGTCAGCCGGGCATTGTTCGAAAACGCATTGACAAAATAGATTTTCTCGGTGCTGCTCCTGTTGACGATCCCCTGCAGAACACAGGCGGCGACCTGCGCATCGATACCGTCGTTAGCCAGGTCCGCGATCACCAGCTTTTCGGTCGGCGTCTTGATCTTCGGATACCGCAGCGGCTCATCGTCACCTTCAAGCCAGCGTATGTTCGAATACTTCGCCACCACCTCATCCGGCAGCATCGGCCCGGCTAAGGCAGTAGTAACAAACATCAAAATGACAGCGATTATCAGAATGTTAAACGTTTGCCTTCGCATAAACATCTCCTTACGGCCATGCTGATAAAGGCCTTGGTTCATAAAAGGAATTTGTTCCTTGTCCCGGTGTTATTTGAACGACCAACGCAGTTTCCTGATTGGAAGACAGTCTCACTTCAAAACCGATGATCTTCATGCCGGGATTGGGCGCATCGAATTCGGCCCGCGGCTCGGCTGAATAAATTTCTATTTTCGCATCGTCGGGACCGAGAAGTTCGAACGCCATAGATTTACCCTGTTTTTCAAGTACGGCTTTTTTGTCCGATTTAATGTTGATCTCGGCATCGGTCACCATTGCCCAGCGGACCGCCGCAGGTTCATCGATGTCGCCGGCCGCGATCTCATCCTGAATGACGATCTGGCCCGATGGCAAAAAGGCCGCACCGCGATGGGCTTTGGTGAGTTGGCCCCTATAGACATCGGTCATATCGATCGCCGCGAAGGCGAATTTTCTGTCATCCGAGTAACGCGTGATCTCGGCCATGCCCGCAACCCGCTGGTGCTGACCGTTGACCGTCAGCGTATTACCCCTCGAAGTTCACTCCACCCGAGTTAACCGCGACGGCGATCTTCTATTACTGCACTTGGATTGTCAGCGAAACCGCCCAGATCCTGGAACGCGATGCG
>CAZNET010000348.1:0-2533 GCA_964571885.1 uncultured Pirellulales bacterium | reverse complement strand
ATCTCGGCCATGCCCGCAACCCGCTGGTGCTGACCGTTGACCGTCAGCGTATTATGGGCAAAATTCGAATAGCGGAAAAGTTTCCACCGGTCGCTGCCCTGCTTTTTATCCCACAACTGCATCCCGCGAGACTCAATCTTGTTGTAACTTTCCTTGCCCAGGTCGTACGCCCAGCGGACACCAAAGGCATCGATCACGAACGAGCCGATGTCCATATGGGCGTGATTTGCCATCGGTGTTCCTGCCTTGATCGCCAGGTAAACCGCGTCGGGATCGGTCCAGCTTGTTCGAAAAACGGCGACCGGCGTAGTGCCCCTGCCCATCCAGTCACGCTGCGGCGGCACCTCGGTTTCAAGGCCGCCCCAGAACAGGATCAATGGTGACAGGCGGTGACTTACTAATCTCGACGGATCGTTTTGCAGGTAGTCCTGGAAGATTTGGTCCTGCTTCCAGGTCAAATAAGGCTTTTGTGTTTTTTTCGCGAACCAGAAAACCGCGGGAGACAGGCCGGGTTTCGATAAGCTGCAATCGGAATAATTGTAATAGTACCCGCTCGGGCCTGTCATGTGCAGATAGTAATCGCAGCTTTCGAGAAAACCTTCTTTCTCGGCCAGATCGAAATCCGTCCCCAGCACCGATGCGAGCACTTCAAGCAGCAGAACATTGTACGAGGTCCCGTAATCCCAGTAGCTCGGCCCTTCCGGATACGCCCTGTTCGGCGCATATTCAGCCATGGCGATCTGCACCGAATTGACCGCGCGATAGACGATCTTCTTAGCCAACTCCGGATGCGCATCGGCCACCGCCAGCGCCCCCAGGGTCATCCCGCCGTTACAGACCTGGTTCCAGTTATTGTCACTTCGCAGCCACCAATTATTCCGTCCATTCTCAAACGACGGCTCGATACCCTTTTCGACGATCGCCTTTGCTATGATGTCCCTGCTGGACTGCGGCAGATCATGGTACAGCCAGTCATACCCGATCGCCAGACCAGCGGTCATTTCACCGACATCGAGAAAATGTGACGGATTCCAGTCCTTAAATGCAGCAGCCGCCAGCATCTCATTCTCCGCCCGTTTCAGATATTTGCTGTCACCGTCTAAAAGATAAGCGGCGCTCAAAAGCGTCACCCGCCTCAAACAGTCACGCGCCACACCAAGCAGACGCTTGCCTTCCTTGATACGCTCGACGGGTTTTTCATTCAAAAGCTCATCCGCTTCGTTCAACATTGCTTTAAAAAACACCTGCATTTCAGAATCAGTCTGTATCTTTTTCTTGACGTCAGCAACTTTCTTTTTATTGATTAACAGCTTAGGATGCGAAAATCTCGTGCGATCGAAAATCTCTTTAACCTTTTCGCGAGAAATCTTGTCGATCTTCTCCTTGGCCAATGACATATTAACAAGAAATAAAACCAAAAAAATTAGCAGTAATTTACATTTATGCATATTGACCTCTGTTAATAATGAAATGTTTTTTTAAGTAACACGTTTAGTTTTTTTATTTCCTCTTCATATTCTGATTTATCTGCAACGTTTAGATTTTCCATAGGATCTTTGTTGTGGTCGTACAATTCTTTTCCCACCGTTTGCTTAGATCTCAAATTTATCCATTCAACATATCTGAACCTATCCGTCCTCACGGCATACCCCATGATGGTCTGATCATTTTCAGATTCTCTTGGAAATTGACTAAAAGCTGCCTGTTTCCAGGACATATCAGGATTACGGAGTAAAGGAACAAAACTCTTACCTTCGAGATGATCTGGTTTTTCAAGATTACATAGATCGCACAAGCTTGGATAGATATCAACAAACTCAACAATTCCTTTAGTTTTTTTACCTGCATGAGCCATACCCGGTACACTAATCATCAAAGGAGCATTGGTGTCTATTTCATAGTTGGTGTGTTTACTCCACATACCATGTTCACCAAGTTTCCAACCATGATCACCCCACAGTATGATAATGGTCTTATGACGAAGGTTTAGGCTTTCAAGTTCATCAAGCAATTTTCCTATTTGAACATCAATATAGGATATGCAGGCATAGTATCCATGCTTAAGCTTTCGGATCATATCGTCTGGTATCGGACCATCTTGGGGGATACCATGATATCCTTTAAGCTCATACCAATCCGAAAGAGCGACTTGCGGAGCACCTTTCGGATAGTAGGGATTGGTCGGCATCTTGATATTCTTACTATCGTATAGGTCCCAGTACTTTTTGGGTGCATTGAAAGGCAGATGCGGCTTGTTAAAACCTACTGCTAGAAAAAACTTTTTATCTTTGACTTCATTTAGTTTTTTTAATGCTTGTTCTAAAATCTTTCCATCAGGATACTGGTTGTCCTCAACATCTGCCGCCTCATAAGCTGGCCCCATACCCCTATGAGGAGAACCAGGTTTTTTAGCCGATTCCCAATAGAGTCGCTTTGCAGATTCAGTAAGGTACGCCCTCCATTGACCTGTCCACTTTCCTTTCGAGCGCCAGCCTTTATTGCTCCAGCCTATTTTATCATCACTTATATGATG
>CAZNET010000347.1:0-3731 GCA_964571885.1 uncultured Pirellulales bacterium | reverse complement strand
GGTGGCCCATAAGATCGCAACCGGCATCGACAGCTTCGCCTTGTTGGCGATTCCGTTTTTTATCCTTTCAGGACAATTGATGGGCCGCGGCGGCATCGCGCGAAGACTGATCGACTTTGCCAATGTCCTGGTCGGCAGATTCCGAGGCGGCCTGGCCTTTGTGAATATCGTGACATGTATGCTGTTCGGTGCGATTTCGGGCTCGGCGGCGGCGGCTGTTTCTTCGGTGGGCGGTTTTATGATTCCGCTGATGAACAAGATGGGCTACGACCGTGATTTCAACGCGTCGGTCACCATCACGGCGGCGACGACCGGCCTGCTGATACCGCCAAGTAATGTAATGATCGTGTATTCGCTTGCGACCGGCGGTTTTGTCTCGATTGCCGCGATCTTTATGGCGGGCTTTTTGCCGGGAATCCTTGTCGGTTTGGCTTTAATGCTTGTCGCAGGGATGATTTCCGTAAAAAGGAATTACGGCAAAGGAGAAACCTTCGCCTTAACCGAAGGGATCATCCGATTTTTCAAAGCGATCCCGGCACTGCTGCTGGTTATCATCGTCATCGGCGGTATCCTGCTGGGCTGGTTTACACCGACAGAGGCCTCGGCGGTCGCGGTTTTGTATTCGTTCCTGTTAGCGGTGGTTTTTTATCGGGAGGTGAAAATAAAAGATCTGCCGGACATTCTGCTGCAATGTGGTGTTACCACGTCGGTGGTCTTTATGCTCATCGGCACCAGCATGGCAATGAGCTGGTTTCTCGCATCGGAAAATGTCCCGCAGGACATCAGCACCGCCCTGATCAATCTTACGGGCAACAGGATCATCCTGCTGCTGATCATTAACGCAATGATGCTGGTGGTGGGGACATTTATGGACATGACGCCTGCGGTCCTCATTTTTACGCCCATTTTTCTGCCGATTATTCAAAAACTCGGTATGCATCCGCTGCATTTCGGTATCATTCTGATCATGAATCTCTGCATCGGCCTGTGCACGCCCCCGGTCGGGACATGTCTGTTCCTCGGCTGCGGCATTGCCGATACCTCCGTTACAAAAATCATCAGACATATCCTGCCATTCTTCGCCGCGATGATCGCTGTGCTGCTGATATGCACTTATGTTCCGGAAATCTCACTATGGCTGCCGAGATTGTTGGGATTTTTAAGATAAACCACAAATTATAAAAAATCTTCTTGATTTGATTGCTTTTTTTGTATATTACAATACGCATATTGCAGATATGCTTAAAATTTAAGATAAATCCTTAAAAACGGTCAGTTATTCAGGATAAAAATGGGTTTACACAGTATTGATATCGCTGTTCTTGGGCTGTATTTATTAGCGATGACAGGTATCGGATTCGTTACAGCGAGAAAAATCAAGAAAAGCAGCGATTTTTTCATGCCCCGAAAATTCGGCAAACTTTTTATGGTAACTTTTGCCTTCGGAGCCGGAACGCACTCCGATCAGGCTGTCGGCGTAGCGGCTAAAAGCTATGTCAGTGGACTGTCCGGCATCTGGTATCAGTGGCTCTATCTGCCGGCCACTCCCTTTTATTGGCTGATCGCACCGGTGATGAGGCGGTTTCGCGCCATCACAACAGGCGATGTTTTCGAGGCGCGCTACAATACAAGTGTCGCGGTTTTATTCGCAATTTTCGGAATGATGAATCTCGCGGTCAGTATGGGGGTGATGCTAAAAGGCGCCGGCGCGGTAATTTCAGCGTGTACCGGCGGAGTTTTGGATCCCAATCTGATTATTTTGTTAATGACGGTTGTTTTTGTGCTTTACGGTGTTGCCGGAGGTCTATCGGCTGCGATTATCACCGACTTTATCCAGGGTATCCTGACCATTATTTTTTCCTTTCTGCTGCTGCCGATGATTCTCAATGCCATTGGAGGAATGGATGGCTTACGTCAAGGGCTCAGTGATCCGAATTTCATGTCTTTGATCCCCCCCAAGGATATCAATCTTTTCTACATCCTTATCATTGCTTTCAATGCGCTGGTCGGTATCGTGGTCCAACCTCATACGATGGGTGCCTGCGCGGCGGGTAAAACGGAATACGAAGGTCGTTTCGGCTTTATGTACGGAAATCTCTTAAAAAGGCTTTGCACGATCCCCTGGTGTCTGACCGGTATAGCCGCGGTTGTCTATTTCAGTCAAACCGGACAAATCGTGGAGCCGGACCATGTCTTTGGGACCGTGGCAGGAGACTTTCTGCCGAAAATCATGCCCGGTGTCCTCGGCATTTTTATCGCGGCGCTGCTGGCTTCGGTCATGAGCACTTGTGATGCCTTTATGATTTCTTCGTCGGCGCTGTTTACCGAAAACATATACAGAAAATTCAGACCGAACAAAGATCAGCAGCATTATATCACCATAGGGCGCATCGCTTCGATCATCGTTGTCGCAGGCGGCATCGGCTTTGCGTTCTGGCTCGAAAGTGTCGTAACAGGGCTTGAAATATTCTGGATGGTTTCGGCAATGATGGGCGTTGCCTTCTGGCTGGGGTTATTCTTCAGACGTACCACGGTCGCCGGCGCCTGGGCGGCGACACTCGGAAGTTTTTTGACGATGCTTTTCACAAGTGAAATTACAATTGGTGGTTTGGTCTTATGGGATTTCAATAGTGTTGCTGCCGGGAAACTGCCCGCCTTTCTGCTGTCACCGGATGGAACATTAAATTTACCCTGGCAAATGATATGTTATTTAACAGCCGGACTGGTTGCAGGGATCGTTGTCAGTTTAATAACAAAACCCGTCGAAGAAAAGAAACTTCAACATTTTTACGCGCTCACACGCACACCGGTCATACCGGGCGAACAGGTCGATGTGGCGTGTACCTTGCCGGACGAGGCGGTGGTCCCACCGAGAAAAAATCTGATCCCTGCAGGAAACTGGGAGATCCCCGTTCCCTCGAAACAAACGATCCAGGGGTTCATGGCGGGGTGGCTGTGTGTCGCCGTGATCGTCGCGATCGTCGTAGCCATTACAAAAATTTAACCTTATATTGGAGTTTAAAATGGCTGATCAGTCTTTTGATTATAATTTAGCGGATGCCCAGGCAACATGTGTTGAACCGCTGAATATCGATAAATTCGATATCAACCGATACGCCGACTACGAGACGGCTCTGAACGAAAAACGCAAAGATTTTTGGGAATCAGACAGCGGTGTCGCGGTCTATCGCCGGTTCCGTGTCGCCGAGTGTTTTTCCTTCGGTTGTCAGGATATGCAAAAGTCACTGCAATGGCAGCTCGGAGCGCTTAAAATGAGTATGGATTACCGCGCAGATATTCCAAATTTCTTAGAACCCTGGTACGGCATTGGCACAACAGCAAGCTGTTTTGGCGCTCAATATGAATGGCCTGAGGGACAGGCACCGGCGATGAAACATTTGTTTATGAATGTCGAACAAGCCCTTAAGGTTGAAACCCGGCCGGTCGAACAGACCGAAATCGGCAAACACACGCTGGAAATGATAGACTATTTTCTCGATAAGACCCAGGGGAAAATACCCATGTCGTTTACCGATACCCAGTCGGCTTTAAATGCGTCATCGTTTCTGATCGATATTAATAATTTCTTCATGGCGTTTTTCGATAATCCCGACGGGCTGAAAAAGCTGCTCGAAAAAACCAATCAACTCATGATCGAATTTACAAAAAGACAAAGAGACGTCATCGGCGATGCGCTGGTTTATCCGGGTCATGGTTTTGCCAGCAGCAGG
>CAZNET010000346.1:0-3756 GCA_964571885.1 uncultured Pirellulales bacterium | reverse complement strand
GGCTTCAAACTCAGTCCTTTCATTACTATTCCGCTCAGGTCTCCGGGAACGTTGTCTGGATCAATCCTCAATTCAAACCGGGCGGCATCATCGAAGCCAATGAAACGATATTTGAGATCGACCCGCGCGATTATGAATTAGCGGTTCGCCAGACAAAGGCCGGTGTCGCTGAAGCACTTGTCAAGCTGGATATGGAAAAAGCCGAAGCGCAAGTGGCGAAAGAAGAATGGCGGCAGATAAATCCCGGCACCGAACCGACATCGGCTCTGGTATTGCGTGAGCCCCAGATTCGCCAGGCCGAGGCGATGCTTGAATCAGCCAAAGCAGCGCTTGAAGTAGCCCAATTAAATCTTGAGAGAACGAAAATCAACTTGCCCATAAAAGTCAGAGTGACCAATGAACAGGTGGATTTAGGACAGTTTGTTCCATCCGGTCAGCCTGTAGGTTCTGCTTACGGTGTCGATGCCGTTGAGATAGAGGTCCCGATCGAAGATAAAGAATTAGCGTGGTTTACCATCCCAGACAGCACGATTAATAAGCACAACTCAGATCAGGCGTCTCACGCAGTTGTCAAAGCGAATTTCGCCGGTTCAACACATCAATGGACCGGCAGGGTAAAAAGGACCACCGGCCGGGTTGATGAGCGTTCCCGTTTGATTTTTGTCGTGGTCGAGGTCCCAGATCCTTTTGATCCATCCACTAATAAACCGCCGTTGCTTCCCGGTGTGTTCGCTGAAGTAAACATTGAAGGAAAAAAATTACAAGATACGATCGCCGTCCCGAGATATGCCGTACATTCTGACAATACCGTTTGGGTAGTGAATGATGAAAAAGTGCACATTCAGCCTGTTGACATCGCAAGATTTGACAGTGACTATGCCTATGTTGTTTCAGGACTGAAAAATAACACGATGCTTATCACCAGTTCGCTCGATATTATCACAGAGGGAATGAAAGTAAGAATAAAGAATGATGAATAACCTCAAATAAGATAGATTACTCATGGATCAACAAATAGAAAAAAAAGGACCTTTGTCTTGGTTCGCTTCAAATCACGTCGCCGCGAATCTTTTGATGTTTCTGATTATCGTTGCGGGACTTCTGACCATTTTTACAATGAAGATCGAAGTTTTTCCCGAGTTCGATCTTGATATCATTACCGTTTCGGTTCCTTATCTCGGCGCGACACCGACCGATGTCGAGGAAGGCGTGGTTATGCGTGTAGAAGAGGCCATCGCTGCGGTTGACGGTATTAAGAGAATGTCATCCACTTCTGCGGAAGGAGCGGGCACGGTAACCGTTGAGGTAGCAGAATACGCCGATACACAGGAAGTTTTGGATGATATAAAAGCGGAAGTGGACCGAATTACGACGTTTCCGGAAGAAACGGAAAAGCCCATTATCACTGAATTAATAACCCGTTATGAGGTAATAACGATCGTTCTTTACGGCGATGTCTCTGAAAAAACCCTTAAAAAATTGGCCGATCAGATGCGAGATGATCTCACAGCTATGGATAATATCAGCCAGGTCGATGTTGTGGGTGTAAGGCCCTATGAAATATCCATTGAAGTATCAGAAGAGAATTTACGTCGTTACGGTCTTAGTTTCGATACGGTTTCCATTATCGTCAGAAATTCATCGCTGGATATCCCTGCCGGTTCGGTTAAAACAAAAGGCGGTGAAATCCTGGTACGAACCGAAGGGCAAAAATATTACGGACCCGAATTCGAAAAGATTACCGTGTTGACAGCCAGGGACGGTACAAAAGTCACATTGGGCGATATTGGAACGGTTAAAGACGAGTTCGAAGACACGGATCTTTCTATGCGTTTTGATGGTAAAAGGGCGGCTCAGGTTAAGGTTTTCAGGGTCGGCGATCAGGGAGCGCTTGATGTTGCCGATACCGCCAAAACGTATGTCGAAGAGAAACGGGGCAGTCTTCCCGCCGGGGTCTCCATCGATACGTGGGAAGATTCTTCGATTATTTTGCGCCAGCGTATTGCGCTGCTTACAAAAAATGCTTATCTGGGTCTGATCCTTGTATTCGGGTGTTTGACATTGTTTCTTAATATCAGGCTTGCTTTCTGGACAACCATGGGGATACCGATATCCTTTTTGGGAGCGTTCTGGCTATTGCCAAAATTCGATGTCTCGTTAAATATGATTTCGCTGTTCGCTTTTATTATGTCACTTGGCCTGGTGGTGGATGACGCTATCGTCGTTGGGGAAAATATATTCGCATATCGCCAGAGAGGTTTAAGCCGGCTTCAGGCTGCGGTCAAAGGTGCCAGGGAAATGGCGGTTCCGGTGACCCTGGCTGTACTGACCACCGTTTTTGCGTTTATGCCTCTGCTGTTTGTCACCGGCATCATGGGCAAACTCATGCGGGTGATACCTATTGTGGTTATCAGTGTCCTGGCGATTAGTCTGATCGAAGCTTTATGCATTTTACCGGCTCATTTATCTTCGGATCAAAACTGGCATAAGATAAAATTCTTCCGCTTAGCCGATAAGATTCAGAAATGGACAGAGCGCAGATTAAAGACGTTTATCGAAGGCCGTTTCTCACGCTTTGTCGAATCAGCTGTTAGATTCAGATACATCACCGCAGCAAGCGCGGCGGGTTTATTTATCCTGACGGTCGGATATATCGCAGGCGGTTATATTAAAGTCGTGTTTTTTGATGCCGTCGAAGCGGATAATATGATCGCCGTTCTGAATATGCCGCTTGGCACACCGGCCGGCCAAACTCTTGCTGTGGCTCAACAAATAGAAGATGCAGCAGAACAGGTCAGAAAAGAATATGACGAAAAATTAAACCTCGAGAATAAATCGATCGTCAAACATATCGCTACAACGATCGGCGACCAACCCGCTTCGCGAGGCGGCGGTCCGATGAGAGACATGGCAGGCGCTTCGGATTCGCATCTGGCCGAGGTAAACGTAGAACTTCTCAGCAGCACCGAACGTGATGTCTCATCGAAAGAACTGGAAAAACGATGGCGGGAAATTGTCGGTGAAATTCCCGGGATTTCATCTTTAACATTTCTTTCCGAGATCGTCAGCACCGGCGATGCGATCAGTATCGAGTTATCGCATCGAAATTTCGATACACTGCTCTTAGCGGTTGAACAGCTTAAAGACATTATCGGTCAATACGCCGGTGTCAGTGACATTGCGGACAGTTTCGAGGAAGGCAAGATCGAAATGAAATTGTCACTCAAACAAAGCGGCAGGGCGCTTGGATTGACGCTTTCGGACCTGGCCAGGCAAGTCCGGCAGGGATTTTATGGCGAAGAGGCTCAGCGCATTCAGCGGGGCAGGGATGATATCAGAGTCATGATACGTTATCCGGAACAGCAGCGCAAAAGCATCGCCGATGTCGAGAATATGCGTATTCGGCTGTCAGACGGAACCGAAATACCGTTCAGGGAGGTAGCGGAGGTAAAGATCGGCCGCGGCTTTTCCACGATCAAGCGGTCCGACAGAAGGCGTGTCGTTACCGTCACAGCCGATGTCGATGAAAAGGTATCCAATGCCAGGGAGATAAACCAGGACCTGGCTTCAAATGTGCTTCCGGAGTTGATGCGGCAATATTCGGGACTGCAGTTTACTTTTGCCGGCGAAGAACGCGAACGCAACGAATCACTGGTCAGCCTGTACTATTCGTTTCCTCTGGCCATGCTGGCGATTTACGGCTTACTCGCGGTCCAGTTCAGAAGTTATATGCAGCCGATGATTATCATGTCGGCT
>CAZNET010000345.1:0-3764 GCA_964571885.1 uncultured Pirellulales bacterium | reverse complement strand
CGAAGATGCCTATCACAACGCGACAATATATCAATACAATGAAAGAGGCAATGTCATTGCTATGACCGATGCGCTGGGGCATCAGACGTTATACGAATACGAGTCTGTAAGCTCTGCTCAGCCGGGAGGAGGTACTTATGTTCCGGGTAATCCCGACCAGCCGGTAAAAGTATTTACCCAGTTAGTTGAAGATCCCGAAACTCCGTCTTTGGATAACGGTCATTGGTCCGTTAATAAAACCCAGTGGGCGATCACACGAAACTGGTACTCCCAGGGCAGGCTTTTATACACGATGGATCCCCTTGATAACCTGACCGCATACGAGTATGACGACATCGGCAATATGAAAAGTATGATTCAGATGAAGCTCGTAGATATCGATCTTGGCGGTCTGGAACCGCTGCCTCCCAATCCTTTATTCAATACTTATCCAGATGTTGGAAACATCGATGGCGACGGTACAGATGATTTTGAGATCGTTTCGAAGACGGAAAATACCTATTACTATGATAATAATGGTACATTAACTGATGATGATACTTATCCGGTAACCGATATCCTGGCTTCGACAAAAGGTTATAGTGTTCTTGACGACCCTGATACATCAAACGATGAAAGTGTGTGTGAAGAAACACAGTATGAATATGATGACAGTCATCGTCTTGAATATATCCGGAAGGTAAACACAGAAAATTCTATTCTGACAAAATATGTTTATGATTACAGCGCGAGCGGTTCACATGACAAGCCGTACAAAATCAGTGAACCTTACTTCGATATTTCCGGGGCTGTTATTGTCTATAACCGTTTCTTCAAATACGATGAGAAAGGCAATCAGCTTTATTCCTGGACCGAATGGGAAGATCCTGCGGATAGCGACGAAGTTGTCGACAGGTACATATATACATACCAGGAGATGGATTCGCTGGGCCGGGTTACGCAAACAAGACGGTTGATAGATAATAATAGTGATCTGTCGGATGGGTATCTCTCCGAATTAATTCTCAGTGAAACCGAATATGATGATACAGGCAAGGTCAAATTGACGATCGGCGAGCATCTGCCGGATGAGTTCGGTATCAAGACCGAATATGACTACGACCAGCAGGGCCAGCTTGTCGAGACCAGAACCTACAGGCCGATAGAGGATCCGGAAAATCCGGGTAATTATATTTACGAACCGACAATGGTCAGCAATACCCTCTATGATAAAATGAACAGAGCTATTGTCACGATCGGGCCGTATGATGCCGCTTTGCCGGCGGCACCGGTCGGCACCGAGACGGTCTATGATGAGCTTGGCCGGGTTGTTGAGACACGCCAATGGTCCAATGTTACAATTGATCTGGTTCCGTTTAAGGTGGTTAACGGTGCCGCAGTAGAGTTGACACAGGCAGAAATTGATGCTGGCGATCCATATGTAGGTATAAAAGTCAGATCGACTGCAAACATATCAAATGCCTGGATAGATAATGGAGGTACCGCTCCGGCTAATATCGGGTGGACAAGTCAAGGTAAACTTCCGACAATTGCAGTCCCACCTCAAATTATCGATTCTCAATATGAAGCGGCTCCTGTGTCATATTCCAGAACCGTTTATAACGCCGCCGGTCAGACTCAGCATGCCATCACGCTCGATGAAGACGGCTTCGAGCAGATGACCAGTTACAGGTATGACAAGCTCGGCCGCCAGACGACGGTCATTGATCCGGATGGACATTATCTTGACAATCATCCAGATAGCTATAGCAGGTATATTAGTGGTTGCGAATTGGCTGACGGCACTATAGTTTCCAAAGTCAACTTTGATGATGATCAGCAAACAATGTTTGACTTTAGTGTATATGATGTCTCAGAAAATTTTGGAGGCTGTTTAACCGGCACGCATACGACAACAACCACCTATGACGGCACCCGCCGGGACAGCGTCACCGATGCCGCCGATAATACCACCTCGTTTATCTATGACGATATGGGCCGGGTCATCACCACTGTTTATCCGGCTGATGATTACGTAGATGATTCATTTGCCGATGTGACCAGTCAGGTAACTTATTCTCACGTTGGTTATAATGGATTCGGCAGAAAGGCCTGGCAGTCCGCCCAGACCATGCAAAGCGACAGAGATCATCAGGATTCATGGGCTAATGATGACATGAACATCCGGCTGCGTAAGCGTCACTTCGAGTATGATGATGCAGGCAGGATGACAAAAGTGACATTACCTGAACCTGAACAAAATGCTGGAAATTCGGTTTACAGGTATATCTACGACGATTACGGCAACCTGGCGGGGATCATCGATGCTGAAAGCCGATTGACGGTCTTTAAGTATGATGCGATGGGCCGGGAGGTCGCCAAATACATGCCGTTTGTCGTTTCAAATCCGGAAGCAATTATCGATTCGGATGATGTCTATGGTGCAATACCTGCCAATCAGGATTACACGTCGAAACAGTATGACGACATGGGCAGAATTACGCAGTCCAAAGACTACAAGGGGCAGTATGCCGAATATCATTATGCCACAGCCGATAATTTCGAGCTTGGCAGAGAGGGTATGCTGCTTGCGATATATTACTATGATGGCGATCCTGAAGGTTCTGGTATCTTAGGCAGTTCACTTACGTTTACCTATGACATCTATGAAAGGAAGGTAACCGAGACCATCAAAGAATACGACACAGACGGCAGTACGGTTATCTATGAGAGATGCTATGAAAATGTCTATAATAACTTAGGCCAGCTTGAGGCCGTTAATATCTATGCCAGTTATAATGATTACTCAACTTCTGGTATACCGATCGACTCGATTGGTTACGGATATGATGGCATTACGGGCAGTCAGTCTCATGTCAGCACGCCGGCTTCGTCCGCTGTTGAAAATGCCGACACATGGCTCAGTTATCACTACGATGGGCATGGGCGGTTGAAAAATGTCGAACTTGATATACGTAATGGAACCGAACCCGATGATAACGGAACCGAACCGATTGTCGGTGACGATGAAGTCAGTACCTATAACTACACCGATGTAGGATCACGTGAATCGCTGGAACACGCCAACGGTAATGTCACTGACTATGTCTACGACAAGCTTAACCGACTTCATACGCTGACCAACTGGCAGACGTCCTCGAGATCAACTAAGAACAGTGAATTTGTCTATAAGCTCAAGGCCGACGGTATGCGGCGGGTGCTCACCGAGACGATGAGCGAGGGCCGGACTATTCAATACACCTATGACGACCTCAACCGGCTGATAATTGAAAACGCCAACACTCAAGCCGACGGCAGCGGCGATGGCTATATCGCATCCTATACCTATGACCTTGCCGGCAATCGGCTGAGCCGGACGGTTGAAGTAACCAACAGCAGCAGTACCGAAACACTGGTTACCACTTATAGTTACGATGACGCTACCGATCGGCTATTCAAGGAAACACACGAAGGTCCCGAACCCGTCGCGATGTATTGGGGCGACAGGCCGGTCTATGCCTATGCCAATGCAGGCGGAGCGATCAGCTACTATCGTCTGAAAGGCAGCGATAAGAAAATCGGCCGGTTCGAAGCGTTTATATTGGGCCTGCCCTCGATCTGGAACCGCGTATTTTTCGCGGCATTGATGAGTATCTGTGTCTTTCTGCTGTTAGGGCCGGGTGTCTTAAGGTTTGTTAACACATATGTCTTAAGGCGTCGAGTCGCGATGCGTCTGCGTGTGCCGCGTAAGGGTATCTGTCTGCTGGTAGCGTTTGTGATGCTGT
>CAZNET010000344.1:0-3784 GCA_964571885.1 uncultured Pirellulales bacterium | reverse complement strand
GTTATCCGAACGGTCCCGGCCGGTCAGGATACCTTCCGTCGCTATGTCCGCAATCTGACCATTGATACGGGTGTGGGCAATCCCGCGGCGGTCGGCCTGGAATTCCAATGCAGCAATAACGGCGCCGCTTATGATCTGCATATTATCTCCCGGGACGGTCAAGGCAGGGTTGGCTTGAAAACGCAGGTCAGCGGCAATTCCGGCCCAATGCTGGTGAAAAATATTGTCGTTGAAGGCTTCGATACGGGCATTGAAGCCAGCGCCTTCCACTCTCAGACACTGGAAAACATTTTTCTTTTCAATCAGAACAATTACGGAATTTACAGCTCCGGCCGGGTACTCAGTATGAGAGGAATCTACAGTGATAATTCCTGCAGGGCGGTATATAAGACCGGCGGCACATTGACCCTGCTCGACTCCAAATTAGTAGGCGGCTCAGCATCCAGCCCGGCGGTCCATATTACCGGCGGATACGGATTTGTTCGCAATGTCGAGACCTGCGGTTACAATATGGCGATTGACAATTCCGCCGGCAACGGCAGTGATGTCACCGGGCCGTATGTCTCCGAATTCTGCACCCATGATGTTGATATGCTGTGGCCTCAGAGCGAGCTGTCGCTGAATCTGCCCGTCAAGGAAACGCCCGTCCCTTCGTGGGATGAGGATATGAACGACTGGGCCAATGTGGTTGATTACGGGGCGGTCCCCGGCAGCGGCGACGACACGGTGGCCATCCAGGCGGCGATCGATTCCGGTAAAAGTACGGTCTATTTCCCCCACAGCAACAGCAGTTACGATGTCGCGGGCACCGTCCTGATTCGCGGCAACGTCAAGCGCATTATGTATTTCAACAGAGGGACTTTAGCCTCGAATCCCGGTCCGGCTTTTCGTCTGGTTAACAGTCCTGCCTCACCGGCGGTGGTCGAGGTCGAAATGCCGAACATCAATCCCAATCACAAAACGCCGACGTTTGATAATGCCTCGGATAACCGAACCCTGGTGATCCGATTCGGCAGAGGAGTTGGCGGCGTGATTACCGGCTCGGGCGACGTTTTCTATGAGGACATTACCGGTGGAAGAAAACGCAATCTCAAGATCGCCGGCGGCGGCAGCTTCTGGGCCAGACATATGAATCTCGAAAGCCGATGGATCGATCCGAACACCGGTTGTGAAACATGCGGCCCTTACGGCAAAACTCACTTTCTTAATGACGGCAGTAACGCCTGGGTTCTTGGTTATAAAACCGAGAACGGCGGCTCGCTCGTCGATACCTCCAACGGCGGCTCAACCGAAATCCGAGGTCACTTCGCCTACACCGGCATGATGCCGTTCAGTTATGAGTGGTATCCGATGTACCGATCGACACAGTCTGAATTATCCTGCACCGTTGCGGGTCAGCATATCGGCTCAACTAATAATCCTTATGTTATGATCGTCGAAGAAACACAGGGAGCCGAAACCAGGGAGTTGCTCAGAACCGATATTGGCGGTTATGATATGGCTCATTTCGTCGGCAGAGGCGAATCCGATGCCACTCCGCCAAGCGCTCCGAACGACCTTGCGGCGACGCCTCTCAGCCAGTCGCAGATCGACCTGAGCTGGTCCGCCGCCGAAGATCCTGACAGCGGTATCAGCGGTTACTCTATCTACCGTGACGCCGGTCACATCGGAACCACATCGCTGCTTTCATACAGTGACACCGACCTTGAGCCGAATACGAGCTATACCTATACGGTGACCGCATTGAACGGCGGCGGCCAGGAAGGACCTGCATCCGATCCGGTCATAGCGACCACACTGCCCGATACGACACCGCCGCAGTTGGTCAGTGCAGGGGCATCGAGCACAGCCGAGGTACAGGTTATCTTTTCCGAACCGGTCGATCAGACATCGGCCGAAACCGCTGTCAACTATCAAATCGATAACGGTGTGACGGTTTCCGGTGCGGCACTGACAACCGACGCGAATATTGTAGTTCTGACGACATCGATCCTTTCGACCGGCGTTAACTATACGCTGACGGTAAATAATGTCACCGACACCGCAGGCAATCCCGTCGTATCCAACTCCCAAACGAATTTCGAATATACCGAATACACTTATCTGTGGATCGAGGCCGAAGACGCCGATACCCTGCAGTCACCCTGGCAAACCATCAGCGATGCCGGTGCATCCGGCGGTGAATATATTACCAGTAATGCAGGTACTTCTTACTGGAGCAATCCACCCGCCGATTCAGCCGCGGTTTATAACTTTACCATCACAACGCCCGATGACTATGTTGTCTGGACGCTGGTATATGGCGACGATACCGATCACGATTCGTTCTGGGCGCAGATGAATACCGGTTCCTGGCTCAAATGGCATCTGCGCGAACCTTACGATGTCTGGTTCTGGGATCGGATCATGGACGGCTTGACCAGCAGCGACCCGGTCATATTCACTTTGACCTCCGGCAGCAATTCACTGACGATCAAACCTCGGGAACCAAGTTCTCGTATTGACCGAATACTTATCACAAACGATATGAGCTATACACCATAAAAACAATGCTGCACTATTAAAAAAAGGCCGTCCTCAAAAAGACGGCCTTTTTTTTCTTAATAAATTGTGTTTCTTATTCGACGGTGACGCTTTTTGCGAGGTTTCTGGGTTTATCGACGTCGTGACCTCTGAGGACGGCGGCATGATAGGCGAGCAGTTGCAGGGGTACGACGGTCAGCATCGGCTGGAGCAGTTCGGGGACATCGGGAATCGTGATCAGGTGGTCGGCATATTTTTCGATATTTTCATCGCCTTCGGTAGCGACGACAATGACCCTTCCGCCGCGTGCCTTGACCTCTTCGATATTGCCGACGATCTTTTCGTACTGCGGCCCGGTGGGTGCGATAAAAACGGCGGGCATACTGTCGGCAATCAAGGCGATCGGCCCGTGCTTCATCTCCGCCGCCGGCATGCCTTCGGCGTGGATGTAACTGATTTCCTTTAGTTTTAAGGCCCCTTCCAGGGCGACCGGGTAATTAAATCCGCGGCCGAGGAACAGCCAGTTTTCCTTGTCGATATTTGCCTGGGCGATCTGTTTGATATGTTCGGACTGCTTTAAGATCTGGCGGATCTTTTCGGGTATCAGCGAGAGTTCGTTAATCAATCTGCCGGTTTCTTCCGGGCTGAGGTGTCTGCATCGGCCCAGTTCGATCGCGAGCATGGTCAGGACCGACACCTGCGCGGTAAAGGCCTTGGTACTGGCGACACCGATCTCCGGTCCGACGTGCAGATAGACTCCGGCATCGGTCATACGGGCGATGGTCGAGCCGACTACGTTGACGACGCCAAGAACCGTTGCGCCTCTTTCCTTGGCCATTTCCACGGCGGCGAGGGTATCGGCGGTTTCGCCGGACTGGCTGATGGCGATAACGACCGTGCCATCCTCGATCACCGGATTGCGGTAGCGGAATTCGCTGGCGTATTCGACCTCAGCGGGAATTCTCGCCAATTGTTCGAACAGAAATTCGCCGACAAGCCCTGCGTGAAACGCCGTCCCGCAGGCGGTCATAACAATATGTTTGGTGCGGGTCAGATCGCGTGAAAAATTCGCGATGCCGCCGAGTTTGATCTTTTTATCGTGAGCATCGAGCCGGCCCTGCATGCTGGTGTTCAAGACATCAGGCTGCTCGAAAATTTCCTTGAGCATATGATGCTGAAAACCGCCCAGCTCGATCTGTTCCAGGGAAAACTCGATCTCATTGAGGTCTTTTGTCACGACGACATTATCAATCGTCTTGGT
>CAZNET010000343.1:0-3790 GCA_964571885.1 uncultured Pirellulales bacterium | reverse complement strand
GGATATGCGCCGAGCCAAGGCCGAGGCTGAAAAACGCAGAGCCATGGCGGTTGCACGTGAGCAGGAAATGAAGGCCCTGGTGGTAGAAAACGAGGCGAAAGTCCCCCTGGCAATGGCCGAGGCCTTCAAGAAGGGCAATCTCGGCGTGATGGATTATTATCGTATGAAAAATATCAGTGCCGATACTCAAATGAGGGAATCGATCGGCAAACCCAAGAAAACCGAATAATCTGATACGATGGATGTGATGTATTTTGTACAATCTGTTTTAGCCGGTCAGCGGCACAGCGAGGATGAGCCCGCCTGGCTGCAACTGCTTATTTTTATCATCATTGCGGTGATGTATGCCTTGGGAGGTATTCTCAAAAAGGCCAACGACAATAAGATCAAGCTCGAAGATGATGAAGAAATCGAAAAGGCGATCGCTCAGAAAAAACAGGACCTTCAGCGAAAATTCACCGCCCAGAAGCAAAAGATAATCGAGCAGAAGGAAAAAATAAAAGCAGCCGGTAAAGCATATCAGCGCCCGCAGAGGATTCAACAGCCTAAAAAAAGCCCAAAAGTCGAATCGCAAAAAGCACCCTCCAAATATCCAAAGGTTTATGTCGAGCAGCAAGAACCCGTACTGGCCCAATTAATTGAACAGGCGGATGAATCTGCCAAGATGATCGAACCAACCAGCCCATTGATAGATCAAAAGGATATTAACGCAGAGAAACCAATAGGCATTCAGATCAACGAATCACCCTTCGATCTGAAAACAGCCGTGATGTACTTCGAGATCTTTGGCAAACCCGTCTCCATGAGAAATCCTGAAGATAAATTTATGAGTTAAGTTACGATCATATAATGTGTTCAATCAATTGAAGTTATGATTTGAAACCCTACGCAACGTCTCATAATATATGTTATGTTTCATTCAGCGTTTTCAGGCAAACAGGCCTTAAAGTGATGTATTTGCTGTCCAAAGGCTTATTTCAAGGTTTTACGTGGTGAAATCATCATTCTCGAAACCGAAATTGTCTTTGGCATAGTTGGCAGTTGTTTCAATACTGTCCCACATATGGGAAGCTCTGTCTAAAAGCCCAAGATTTTGAAGGACGATCGCGATATTGATCGTAGTTTCGGTCTGTGTGAAATTATTTTGCAGATGTTCCTGAAGATTAAGAATTGACGATGCGAATTTGATTTTATCACAATACAGCATGGAAATTTTGTAATGAAGTTCAAGGGCGTCTTTCTCAATTTTTTCGGATTTACAGATTCGCTCGAGAGCTTTTTCTTTTTGTCCAGTCTCGAAAAGACATAATGCCAGCTTGCTGGCGGCTCGATAATACGTTGGATTAATCTCAAGGGCCCTTTCAAAATGAATGGCGGCCTCGTCATATTTTCCCATACTCATAAACAGAACACCAATACGGTAATTTACATCAGGATTTAACGGATTTGATTGATTTTGATGTTGATGAGCACGAATAACCTCATTCATTAACTCCTGACTGTCGCTGTTGTAATCGGTGGATAAATCAAATCCAAGATGCGTTTTAAACTGCAGTTTTGCGGTTTCAGCCAACAGAAGGGCGCTGTTTGCACAGATCGCCGAGGCAAGCGAAAGCGTCGCCAAGGCACCGTTTTTATTGTTCGATAACTGCTGGGCGATCGTAAGTCCGATATACGCATCGACGATCTGATCGTTAATTTCAACTGCCCTGTTGAACTGTTCGGCTGCTTCGGATTCTCTCTGCGTTCGCAGTAATGCCGTGCCATATTTTATAGTAGCTTCCAGATAGCCGGGAAACAACTTGACAGCATATTCGTAATTGGTCATCGCGTCGTCTGAGGCCCCGAGCATGCTCAATACATCAGCGTATTTTATAATCAGATCCGCCCTGTCAGGCTGCTCATTGATTCGGTCTTCAAGCATTTCAGCGGCTTCCTCGAGCTGGCCATTCCTTACAAGCGATTCGATATTTTCGTCAATACCATGAAAATTATCCGGATGAATCAGGATCGCGGTATTAAATTTATCGATCGCCCTGATAAAATCACTCTTGGCAATATACAGGTATCCCAGTGTCACAATAGTCGATATATCATCGGGATATTCCTTCTGCAGCAGCTCATACTCGAGAATCGTTTTTTCAAGCTGACAATCCTTAAAATAAATTGCTCCCAGACGCTGATGGGGCAGTTTCAGATAGTTCTTGAACTTCAGACAATCCTGATAAAACTCCGCGGCTTTTTCCTGTCGGCCAAGTCTTTCATAGCAGTGTCCTATCGCATACAAGGCCATTGTATTGTTTGGCTGGACCGAAAAGACCATTTTCAAGGCTTCGACCGCCCTTTCGATCTGGTGGTCATAGAGATATACCGCCGCTGAGGCCATCTGACCGTATACGCAACGGTTGTTATCGAATAAAAAATATCTGACCTTTTCCTCAGCAAGGCTTAATTTTCTCTTGCTGATTAATTCAAGGATCTCCCTGATATTTTGAAGTTTAGATTCATCAGGAATGCTCACTGTGTCGAGCCAATGCCAAATCAGATCCGCGACATCAACCGTGATCGCTTTGCCAAGTATTTCAAATAATCTACCCATGTCATCACCTAAAAGTTATCTATTTAGATATCGGTTCGGACAAAGGGTATATTAAGCGTTGTTAGGGGCATATTTGGCAGGAAAAATCATTATTTTCGTCTGATATGGCGTTTTTGTGTTTTGTAGGGATTATTTTAGTTCTGTTAAGGCGATAAAGTTCAAAAAATTCGAGATTTACAGCAATTTCTTTATCGCCCCGCCCTGCCGCTATGAAAGCTGGTGTTATTTTATAATTTGAGCCTGTTTTTCGATCTCAGACAAATAGGCCAGCGTTCGTTCGAGAGTATCGCTGAGGTGTTTTAGTTTGAGCATCGTCCTGACGCGAGTCAGCAGTTCGAGCTTGTTAACAGGTTTGCTGATGAAATCGTCCGTTCCCGAGTCGATACCTCTTTCGATATCGCCAAACTCATTCAAGGCCGTGACCATAATGACCGGAATGTCCTTTGTTTTGGGATCGTTTTTAAGTCGTTTGCATACCTCAAAACCGCTCATCTGCGGCATCATCACATCCAGCAGGACCAGATCAGGGCGGTCTTTTTCGATGATTTTCAATGCCTCCATGCCATCATGGGCGGGCACCGAAGCGCAATCGATATCCTCCAGATAAGCCTGAATCAGTTCCAGGTTCTGCAGATTATCGTCCACAACCAATACGACCGGCGTTTTTCCTTCGTCTTTGATCTTTTTAGCTGTCATAGTCAAACTCCATAATTTCAATAAAGCATATACGAACTCTTCATAATTATAAACATTTTTTTCAAATCATAAATGATTATCTTTACCCATATTGTTTTCGATAAATTGGCGAATTTCGGGTTTCATGTAGATAGTTTCAACATCGATTGTTTTGACCAGCGCTTCGGCGCAAAGGACCGCGTTTTGGGTTGAGGTACTATGCGTATCAAGAAACAAAATAGTCCTGCCTTTCATACGGCAAAGGCCCCCGCCGCCGTCAAGCGGTTCCCGGCGGATTTCAATGTCCGTTTTTTCCAGAAGTTCGATTAATTCCTCAAGTATCTGCTGACTATTCATTTTAACATCGTGCGTTCTTTGTATTTTACTCAAATTAAAAGATTGTTACTTCTATAATCACTTTTCAAGAATTATATCACCTAAGTCGATATAACTTTTTATACGAAGGTAATTTCCGAATGCTGGAATCGTTAGTATTTACCACAGGAGCAGTTAATT
>CAZNET010000342.1:0-3803 GCA_964571885.1 uncultured Pirellulales bacterium | reverse complement strand
ACAGATTCGCCGGCTGCCAGGTGTCAGGATTCATCGCCCATGAAATATCAAATGCATCACCGCCGGCTGAACCGGCATTGATGCCGACAATAAAAGGATTATCGGGAATCGTGTAAAACAATTTGGCGGGCATGTTCGGATCGTCGCCGAAGCCGTCAGTGACATTGTCGGCGTCTCTGTCACCACGTCTTAATGTCGGGGTATATTCAGCATAGCCCCATGAGCCTTCAAGCTGATCGTTGAAAGGGTCCGCATCTTCACTGTTCGGATTCACCAAGGCCATGTTAACCGAGATATCCGGATCGATATCTTTGTACTCGACAAAAAGTTCGAACGTACTTGTATTGTAATCGTCGGGCCAGCCGGTATAAGTAGGATAGCCGTTGATCTGTCCCCTTACCCAATGCTGCTGCTTCCATGTGTTCACGTCAGCCAGATCGCTTCCGGGGATCAGGTACCAGATCTCCCCCGAGTTATCGCCGGGGATGTTGTTGCCGTTCAGTTCGGGCATAATTTCGATAACGGCTAATTCGGCCCAGTGAACGTTCGGGTCGCCGTCATACCACAAGGCGTTTGAGAATACGATAGCGTCCATGCCGAATGGATTGGCGGGATTATCCTCGACGTCATGATCGAAGGCCAGTACGATCTGACCGCCGAAAGCGCCGAGTGTCACCACTTCGTCATTGTTCGGCGTTTCAGTACCGCCGCCGTTCGGAGCTCCAAGGGCGTTTTGAGGTACATTCCACGGCCAGATATTGATCCGTTGGCCGGGCGCAGGCAGATGGTCCGGCTCATTCGAGCCGTTCAGGCTGATATTGACTACCTCTGATGCAAACGGATTAAATTCTGCCATCGTATTACCTGCTGCCGTTAAACATATCAATAAACTTATCCAGTATCTTTTCATCGTCGCCCTCGAGCCTCACAAATGCGAGTGGGGCAAAGTAAATTACCCCACCCGCTTATTGAGGTGATCTAAATTAAGTTACTTCTTTCACGCACGTCTCCTACGAAGCCACAAACCCGCCAAACCGAGTAGTGTAATGGTCGCCGGTTCGGGCACGATTTGCTGGATGGTACTGGCGTATGCGCCCCAGTCGGTATCGATCGCGTAGATCGTGTCACCGTTAAAAACAAACTGACCGATACCGCCGAACGCGATATCCTCGATCTTCAAACCGGTTAAAAGATCGTATTTGGAAAACGCTACCGTAAAATCGGGAAGATAACGTGTAGCGTAAAAATCGCCATCGTCATCGAGACCAATATAACCAGCCGCGAGATCGAGAACCGAATCACCGTCGTCGGCGACCAAACCGCCGGCTGCGAGTTGAGCGGACGTGAATTTCAAAATCGAAGCGTCTCTGCCGTCGTCGCCCTGATCGGCGTAATACAGGTTATCGTCGATGTCAAAAGCAAGACCGCCCGAATAGCCGCCAATATCTGCGATCTCTAAAGTGGCGCCAGTCGAGAAGTCGTATTTGAAAATCTTACTGCCAAGTGCGCCGGGATTGGCGATGAGGTAGCAGTCACCGCTGGAGTTGACCGCCGCGTCGTAAATGCCGTCTTCGTCAAGCTGATTGACATATATGCCGCCGCCGTCAATATAACCCATCTTATGAGGATAAGGGCTGTTATAGCTGGTGCCGAAAGCTGTGTAGGTCACACCGGCACTTCGAACGACAAGGGTATTTCCGGCGTTACTTGGAACCGTACCCTCTGTCGTTACACTGTTGTCGCTTAAATCCAGCGATTTGATCTCGGTATAGTTGCCGAAATACAGACTGCCGGCATCAAGGTCCAGACCGCCGATAGTGGTAAATGTTCCTGCCGTGCTATGAAGCTCCGTTGAGCTATAGCCGGAGGCGGTCGAAAATGCCGCAAATACCGAACTGGTTAATGTTACTGTCATAATCAAAATCGTTACTAAAACTGTACAAATATTCTTCTCATTCATCACTCTCGTTGAAGCCATATTCATCATCCTCTTCAAAAAAATTTAGTTAATCAGTTCGTGGATAGTCCCGATCCACACAATAAAATTTATCTTGCCCTGCAGCCTCCTTTCCATTCCAAATCCTAATAAGAGCCAATAAAAAAGCCGCCGTTCCCGCGAAGGAAACGACGGCTTGATAGCTCAATTAAACAGAACCGGTCCGGACATCATAAGACGGATCGCGACCGCATGATCCTGTCTGCCGTGTGCGTTCCTTACCGCGAGAACACAAACGCAAATACCAATCACAGGCAGGTTTTCTGACTCACGTCTTACCGTAAAAACTCCTTCCCATCAAACGCACATTGTTGTCATTGTACAGCAATACTGTCTGACAGTGGAACGATCTGTTTCGCGGATTGCCGGCTTGAAAGCCGGTACAGACGCCTACAGCGGCGGGTCCGTCCAGGAATCTGACCTGGTTCCCATTTGATTATCATTTGGACCTGCGATCGATATGACCTTGTCAAAGAACAAATCCGATTTTACGCCCGCGCCGAAAAACATGCAAATCTTTTTTAAAAAATTTTTCAAATTCCCCTATCTACCTACAAGCAAACAACATAGCCGCAAGGCATGTTAGTGTTATTATAATAGCGATGTGTTATTTGTTGTCATTCCCGTGCAGGAATGTCACCCCTGACTGCGATCAGGGGCGGGAATCTAATCATTTCACCGTCTGAAGTTTGACGTGCTGTTTTAAGTGCAGTTTGATATCGACGACGGTTTTCAGGGCGATCAGCAGGATGAGGATTCCGGCGGGCGAGCCGATGGCCATGGAGATGAAGGCGCCGAAGAGGATCGCGATGTGCATGACCATAATCCTGCCGTAGGGGGCGCTCATTAACTGATCGCCTTTGATGTTTTTGTATTCGCCGCCGATGAGGTAATTTTGTACGAATGACACACCGTGACTTAAGAACAGCGCCACGACCGCCAGTTTCACATTAGGTCCCAGTGTTACCCAGCCGTGATGGATCACGCCGAACAGAAGCTGCAGAAACACGAAAAAGCACGGCCATGTCTCGCCGCCGCTTGCCGGGAAGACAGAGTCACCTTCGCCCTGACCGAACAGCAGGAATATAAAGATCCCATGGACCGCACAAAATCCGCCGAAGTGTGCAGCGAAAAACGGGATCAAAAACAACTTGCCGAGATGCTCCAAAGGATGATTGACCTTCGCAAATATGATTTTCAGGATATTATAAAATCCGATCACCAGGTTCTCGGCCCAGTATAAAAGCACGATCAAAAACGCGTCCCAGCCGAAGAAGATAACGCCGTAGATCGGCAGCACATTGGCGATCACCAGCGCAAGCACCGAAATACTGGTCAGATCTCTTTTGCAGAATCCCAGACTGAAGAACTTTTTCTTTTTAACAGCAGCTTCGGCCATACCCTCATATCGGCTATTAAAACCTGCCACTTATACCAACAGCCGTAAATAAATACACGAGTGTCATTGCAAAAAATGAAATGACGAAGCAATCTCCGGACTTTATGACCTGACTGAACCTTACGACATGAGATTGCCGCAGTTGCTTCGCTCTTTCACAATGACAACTTGAGATTGATTTCTAATATGGAGCGTTCGTATTACTAAAACTTATCATCTCTTTGGTGTCGAAACCGGGTATTATGGGAACTGGTTTAATTTACATCCGGCATGATGGGCTCCCAGCGGATCCTGGCGGCGCCGAGCAGTGTCCCGGTCGCGAACGCCATGGCGCCGATATTCCTGATCTGGAGCGAATGCGGTCGGTCGGAGGACTTGTTGAGCCAGTAAAGGCGATGAGGGGTCATG
>CAZNET010000341.1:0-3808 GCA_964571885.1 uncultured Pirellulales bacterium | reverse complement strand
CTTGCCGTCAATACCGCGTGCATTACCCGGCCTGCCGCCGATCGCAAGATCACCGGTACCGCTGGAGAGGGTGCCGGACTTGCTGATCGTATCGTCAAGGTCCCCATTGATGTAGAACCGCATGTACGAACCGTCATGGGTACCCGCAATATGGTACCAGGTGCCCGTTGACAGCGATGTACCACCGGAAGTCCTTTTGCCGACGCCGGACAGGTTCAAACTGAGATTACCGCTGGCGTCTATCCTTAATCCATACTCACCGGTGCTCGTGCCTTTCTGCACGACGCTGTTCATGTTAGATGGAAGAGCATCGAGCTTAACCCAGGCAGTCAACGTGATGTCACCATCGATCTCTAACTCTGATGAGTTGGAAACATCCACGTTATCGGTTTCGCTGGCAAAGTCCAGGGCATAATCGCTGCCGTCGTTGGTATCGGAGGTCCATGACGGATCATCGAGCGAACCGGTGTTACCGTTGCCCGATGAATCCGAGGTTGTGCTGCCACTGCCTTCGTCGAACATCCACCAGCCGACCAGATTCGGATCGATACCGTCAACGGTGGTGAAATTCCAGACCGTGCCGGTGGTCGTGCCGCCGACGTTCTTCTCGTCGATACGCCAGTAATATGTCGTGTCATTTTCCAGTGTTCCCGGATCGAACGTGGTCCCTGCCTGGTTGCCCTGGAAAGTTCCGGGACTTGTGGTCCCGAAGTACACATCGTGACTGGTCGCACCGAAGCCCGCCGTCCAGGAAAAATCAGCGGTAGTACTCACATCCGTAGCACTGTTGGCCGGTGACGGACTACTCGCCTGGCCCGGTAGATTTAAGTTTGGTTCACCTACATAAAGAGGAACCGCGCACAGGCCGGAACGAGAGGGTAAATCTTCCATGTACAAATATTTAGTAACACTATCCTGTGTTTCCTTGACGATCACGTCGTACTTGGCCTTGGTGCTGAAATGAGCAGCACCCATCGTAAAGGACGTAGATGCTTCATTGACATCGTACATCGGAAACGTGTTGCAGTCGCCCGCGATACCCGAATAGCAGAAATGACCGCAGATCTCGGTCTCGCCGCCGTCGTTGGTCTGAAGCAGCGGACCATACCATTCGGTCTTCCAGCCGAGCATCCACAGTCTCGATCCATCGTTGATCGTATGCAAAACGCCGCCTCGGGTCTCGTTACTCATCTGACGGATCCAGACGCTCTGGCCCGAGCCGCCTTCGGCGATAAGCTGTTTGTAGACACCGCTGCCGACATCTTCATAGAACACCTTGCCGGTTCCGGTATGCGTACCGCCGAAGCCTTTACTGAACTTGACGGTCAGCGTCCTGTTGCTCGAAGCATTATCACAGGCTGGTGTCGTATTAGTAGGCGTGCAAACCATTTGCCATATCTCAACATTGGTTGGCGAGCTGGCGCTGTCAACCAGCTTCAATACCGGATCCGATTGTGTACCGACCTTGAGTGTCGATTCCAGACCAATGATCCTCGTAACACTTCCCCTCAACAGAATCGAACCGCTGACGGCATAATCAGCCTTGGGGAAGTAAACCGTGCTCGCACCGGAATCGATCGCCGACTGAATAGCGTTTGAGTCGTCGGTCGAACCATCACCGGCTGCGCCGTAACTCTGCACGTTTGCCCAGTTATTGAAGTCCTGCTCCCACTCTATTTGGGGAGCATCTTCGATCGGCAGATCCAGCGAGTAAGGAATGGTCCAGGAAAACAGTGTGTTAACATCGTGTGAACAGAACTCATCGACATAAGGCCCGTTGGCATCGGTTTCATGACCGGCGTTATTTTCGATCGCTTGTTGATAACCGCTCATGTTGACGTCCCTTGCGAACAAAAACTCATCGTTCTTGATCGCCGGATACGAGCTTGAACCGCCAATGAGATTAGCATCAATAAGTGTCATTGTACCGACACCGAGGTTATACACGGCGGTCACAGAGTTCTCACTGTCGACTTTGTGAATACTCAACACTTGGCCGTTGTTGTAGATACCGTAGGTGTTTTGATTTTTCAGTGTGATATTATCGAGTGTCTGGCTGTTGACCGAGCCCTGACACTTGATACCGATATCGAAACCGTCAATGACGACATTTTTCGCCAGCAGCGGACCGTTCAGGCCATTATAGGCAAAATCCAGACCAATCACACCGTCGCCGTCACCGGAGATAATTTTTACATTATAGACCGCACCCATATTGTTGCTCATAAACTGAAGACCCACAGCGCCTTCGTTACCGGTGCCGGTGTTGATCGTCAGGTTACGAACATAGTTACGGAAGTTATCCGCCGAACCCATCTCCTGGGTCCAGACCACGGCCATCGGACTGCTGGAACTCTGGAATCCGCTGCAATCGTTTTTCAGTTTAATAATCGTCCCTGATGTGCTTTGGCCCTGCAGAACTAATGGAGCGTTTCGTGCGCCCGAAGGCCATTCGATCCTGTCGGATACGAGGTACGTACCGTGCGGCAGATAGACGATCCCGCCGACATTCGCATTCAAAGCGTTTTGAATCGCTGTAGTATCGTCATGAACGCCATCGCCGTATGCGCCGTAACTTACGGTTACATCGGCAACTCCGGCACCGCTCGGGAAAACAACGTTTTCTTCGACATCGGCCATGGTTGTGAATTCCCACACCGTACCTGTCGTCGTACCGTTGGAATTCTTTTCGTCGATGCGCCAGTAGTAGGTCGTGCTCTTTGAAAGCTCACCGGGTGAGAAACTCGTTGTTGTTTGATTACCCTGAAACTCACCGGAATCAGGGGTCGAATCGGTGCCGAAATACACATCATGACTGGTCGCGTCGATACCGGCCGTCCAGGTCAATAAAGTAAAAACACCTACGTCGTTTGCATCATCGGCGGGACTCGGATTGCTTGCCTGACCGGGTGAGACGGCTGATTTGGTAGTAAAGCTCCAGACATCGCCGGTTGTGGTTCCGCCACCGTTCAATTCATCAATTGCCCAGTAGTAAGTGGTACTGAACGACAAAGGCCCCGGATCGAACGTCGTCGCAACCTGGTTGCCCTGGAACTCAACGGAATCAGGCGTCGAATCGGTGCCAAAATACACATCGTGGGTCCAGGCTCCGGCATCTCCAGTCCAGCTCAGTGTCACAGGTGAGATATTGACACCTGTGGCGCTGTTGGAAGGACTGGGATTGGTAGCCTTGCCAGGAGGATCGGGTGTACTAAGATCGTTACCGTCCATAATATCCTGCAGCTCGCTTGTACTCAGCGCATGATCGTAAATACGCACGTCATCGAGCAAACCGTCAAAGAACCAGCGTTTATTGGTACCCGAGCCGATATTAATAGCCGCACCGATAGCAACGTTACAGTCAGAGGCGGTGGCGATATCCTGCTGGTCTTTGGAACTGATGGTCTCTGAATTACAATCGACATAGAAATCTATATCGTTGATGGTCGAACCATCCAGCACCACTGCCACAAAATGCCATGTACCGTCGGCCACATTTGTGGTAGCGTAAGAATACCCGGTACGCACTTTGACTCCCACCTGGCCGTTAATGATAATGAAATCCCAGGTGACACCCAAACCGTTATCGCGGTCACCCCAGGAAGCAATCGCTTGGGTGATCGAAGAGTTGGATGTCTTGACCCACGCGGTGACCGAACGGTTCTGAGAACCGGTAACGCCTTTATAGCCGACCACGTTAATGTAATCGTTACTGGCATCGAAGTCCAAGCCGTTATCGTACCTGCCCGTCGTCCACTCGTTACCGTTCATGTTCATCAGCGTTCCGGTGTGATTGTTGCCCGAAAAA
>CAZNET010000340.1:0-3812 GCA_964571885.1 uncultured Pirellulales bacterium | reverse complement strand
AGCAGAGCCAAACAATCAAGGCCCGGCTGATCAATGAACAGCCGGTCATTGAACGCGTCGAGGCAAGCAGATACGAGAACACCAAGGCTCAAAAGAACATGGAGTCAGTGTAGATATCCTGGAAATCGGGGTCGTTGGCGATCTCCAAATACTCAATGACCTTGGCCAGTTGTTTTGCTTTTTGTTTTGCCTGTTCGCTTAGCAGAATCATTTCAGCCCCGCTGTAAGCGGCGTTGCCGACGCTGATGATCTTTTCAAGGGACACATTCGGCAGCATACCAATCCGCATTGCGCTTTGCTTATTGATATAATTACCGAAGGCACCGGCAAGATATATTGTCTCAAGCTTTTTTTCGGTCACTTCGGTTTTTTTCTGAAGAATCCGGATACCGGTGCGTATCGCGGCCTTGGCAAGCTGTGTTTCGCGAATATCTTTTTGGGTGAGTGACACTTTACCGCTGCCGTCACTGAACAACACAAATTCTACTTCTTCGCCGTTATCAGCAAGTCTGCTTACGACCGCGTCCGGCAGTTTGTCTTTAAGCCGATCACAATCCGCATACCTTCCGTTTGTTTCAATGACACCGAGATTTAGCAAAACCGCTATCGCGTCAATCAATCCCGAACCGCAGATCGTTCTCGGCGGGACATTTCCGATCACATCGTAATCGATATCGCCTGCGTTATAAACAACCGATTCGACCGCGCCTTCTACGGCCCTTGAGCCGCAACTGATGCGTGCACCTTCGAACGCCGGACCGGCCGCACAACTTACCGCATACAACTTTCCGTTCTCCGCCAGAACGATCTCCCCGTTGGTCCCGATATCCACCAGCAGAGATTTGTCCTGTTTTTCGATATCGACCGCTAAAGCAGCGGCGACCGTATCCGAGCCGACAAATCCGGCTATGTTGGCGACGGTGTGGATATGGCAAGCGGGATTTACATGAAGCCCAAGGTCCCCCGGCTTAACATCGTGCGCTTCAAGACTATGCGGCTTGAAAGGAATCTGACCGAGACCGGCAACCGGAAAATTCAGCAGCAAATGATTCATAGTCGTATTTCCAACGAGGACCATTCGGACAATTTTATTGCGATCGAAATCATTTTTTTCACAAAGCTCATCAATCAATCGATTCAGACAGTCAATGATCGCTGTGTGTAACTTATCCCGCTTGGAACGCTCCGCGGCGTAACCGATGCGGCTGATGACATCGTCACCGAATGTCATTTGAGGATTGTAAGCCGAGGCGGTAGCGATATCTTTAACAGTCTTGAAATCAATCAGTCTGGCGACGACGGTGGTAGTGCCGATGTCAACCGCGATGCCAAAGCCAGCCAGGCCGCTGTCAACGGATATTTTTTTAGCTGTTTCCGCAAACCCTTTTTCGAGTATTTTTTGCTTATAAAACCGCGATTCGGCCGGCACAGTAACCGTCAGATCCGATTGAACCTTATATTGACAGGCCAGTACTTTTTCACCGGTCGATTTGATAATAACCGTACATTTGCCGCATGTGCCTTTCCCGCCGCAATTGGTATTAAGCATGATGCCGGCATGCCCCGCCGCTTCGACCAGACTTGCCCCCGCGTGGATCGATATGCTCTTACCTTCGGGTTCAAAGGTAACCTTATAATGCTTCATTGTGTAGCCGATTGTTGCAATACATATTTACGCCCGTCAAAGGCCCCGATTGTCAGTACAGAAATAAATCGATATCAACAGATTTAGCTGATTTTATTCCTTACTTTCCAGCGGGCCCGTCTTTTTTTACTGCCGACTTTACGTCTGCGTCTTGGTTTAGCCATTAAATACTCCTGAAACTATAAATCTTTAACTGCCTTAAGATTTTACATTTTAATATACGCGAGTATAATTGTAAACTAAATAAATAAAATGCCTAAGAGAATTGGAAGGTGTAAAATGATCCAGTGCAAAGATTGTGAATTCTTCGAAACGGGTCCGAATGGTCAAAAAAGCTTCAAATGCGATCCCTTTTCCAACATTAAAGAGCCCGAATGTCTCGCCAAATGGCAGCTGATCAGGCTTGATATGCTCGTCGCCAGCTACCAGAGCATGCTGCAGTGGTACGGCAAATTCGCACCGCTCCAGGATAAAATCCTCAAATATATGAACCGGGAGATTGAGGATATGGAAGAATCGGACAGTTGGAAATTTGACGATACCGACCCGGAAGATATTGAATAAGTGCCCACGAGTGGCTTTTTTTGAAAAATTTTGCAGAATTTAGCAATAAAATACCCTTTTGGGGCGTCTAACTTCACGGAAAGTTCATAAGCAATGACAGAAAATGACGATTTGAGCCAAATTATCGCTGGTTGTAAAAACAAAGACAACAGCAGCTTTAAGAAACTGGTCGATCAATATTCAAATCGTTTATACGGTTATTTTTACCGAATGACCAATAACAAAGCGGTCAGTGAGGACTTATTGAGTGAACTTTTTCTGAAGCTCGTTGAAAAAATAAAAACGTACCGAGGCGGAAATTTTGACAGCTGGATATTTACGATCGCCTCAAATTTGTTTCATGACTTCCTGAGAAATAAACAGCGAAATCAAATGATGATGGCAACGCATAAAGAAACGATGGAAGATGAAATAAGAGGTCATAAAACAACGGATATGGAACCAACAAACCTGTTACAAGAACGTTTAGCTTTGCTGGATACCGATACCCGGGACATTATTATGCTTCGGTTTTATTCGGATATGAGTTTTAAGGAAATCGCATCGGTCAGAAACGAGCCGATCGGAACCACCCTGTCAAGACTGCACAGAGGGCTGAAAAAACTGCGACAGGATCTGGGGGCATAAAAATGAAAAATGAAAACAAAGAAAACCTGAAAGAACTTCTGGAACGGTTCTACAGCCGACAAGAGGTGAATGAAATTTACAGCGATATCACAGAAACCGAAAATTTGCTGAAGCGATATCCCGCTCCGGATGTCGATGAAACTGTCACTAATCACATCAAGGCCGAAATCGATGAAAAACTGGCCAAACCGGCCGCCCGTTATACAACAATATTACTAAAAACGGCCGCAGTTGCCGCGGTCTTGTTTATTGTTTCATTCGTGAGTCTTTCCGTTTTCACTCCTGAACCTCAAGCCTTTGACGGAACAAGCGAATCAACGACACAAATTTTCGACAATGAAGACCTTGAAATCGCCGCATTGACCGCCGAAATCGAAGAGGTTGAAAGGGAATTTTCCTCGCTGAGCCTGAATGATACGCAAACGTCTTACTACAGCGATATAACAGAGGATCTTGAAACGGAATTGATCGATCTTGATACCGATTTTTGGAAAGGATAAAAAATGAAAAGCAAACATTTATTCATTGCCCTTTTGCTGATACTCTCTGCAACCGTGTTTCAGGTAGACCCGACATGCCGGGCCCAGGAAGATGAAGAAGATATTTGGCTTGAAGAAGACAGCGAACTGCGGGCCTTATTTCCTATGCCTCCAAAAGAAGACGTTAATGAATTTTTGGAGCAATTGAAAGAAGAAGATCCGCAAAAAGCCGAAATGCTCTTGAAACTTCAACAGCGCAATCCGGAAAAATTCGAAAAAGCCATTCGTGAATTAATGTCGGAGCATCACCGTCATCGCTACCGGGATCATGAAAGAGTCAGAGGCGAAGACGAACATCCAAAAGCGAGAGTCGGCGGATACACCGGTCGTGATGATGACCTGAGAATGCGCAGAAGACAGTTTATACAAAGAAAACATAATGAATTAATGAAGTGGATGGAAGAAAACTTCCCGCAGGAAGCGCAAAAGCTAAAAAC
>CAZNET010000339.1:0-3815 GCA_964571885.1 uncultured Pirellulales bacterium | reverse complement strand
GCCTGTAGACATATCGGGGTTCGCGGACGGGCCATTGCTGCATTAATTTCAGTTCGGTTTTGTTTCCGTCGTCTCCGACAACGACACCGATCGTATCGTTAACGGTAAAATGTCCTTCGTTCAGGTCCTGCAGTGTCCCTTCGACGCCGAACGGAACCATGATTTTATGCGTTAAAAGGGTTGTCTCTTCCACGTGACCGAGAATGTCACCGGATGTGACCTTGTTGCCGTTGTGAGCGTCAGGTCTGAAATGCCATTTCTTCTGACGGTTCAGCGCCGGCAGATCCGTGCCGCGGCTCATGAACGCGCCTTCCTTGTCATACAGGCCGTTCAGCGGTCTTTGAATCCCGTCATAAATACTTTCGATCAGGCCCGGTCCCAGTTCGACGCTCAAAGGAGCGCCGGTATCGACAACTTTTTCTCCCGGTCCGATCCCGCCTGTTTCTTCGTAAACCTGTATTGACGCCAGATCCTCGTGCAGTTCGACGATCTCACCAATGAGGTTCTGTTCGCCCACACGGACCACATCATACATTCTTGCTCCCGTCATGCCTTCGGCGACAACGACAGGACCGGCCACTTTTACAATTCTGCCTTCTCTTGTTTCAGTCATTCTTGAGCACCTTTTTTCAAGATTAATTTTTCAATATATTGATACCGGTGGCCATTTTCAGCACCTTGCCGAGTTCTTCGGTGGCAAAGCCCTTCGATTCGGTCGTAAACGGCACAACCAGAATGCACGGTACCGGTTTATTTCTATGTTCGGAAAAAACCGTCTCAGCCGTCGGGGCGATATTCTCAGCGACGACGACCAGGGCGTATTTTTCATCGATAATTTTTTCCGCGGAGGCGACGATGTCACTTTTTTCTTCGCCGGCCTCGAACGTATCGATTCCCACCGCCGAGAACGGCATGACAAAATCAGCGTCACCTAATACGGCTACTTTTCCTTCCATTTATCCTATTGTCCTAAACGGTCTAATATCAGTTTTGTATCGAGTTTATTCTTCTTCGCGGTCAGGATAAGCCTGACGGTCCGGATTTCCTGTTCCTTGTTCAATAAATACGCGATCACCGGCTGAGGTCCCGCCGCGATATTCAGTGTCGATTGATTGTAGCCGGTGATATGTTCTTCGCATAACTGGTCCAGCCTTAAAAATGATTCCTGGTTGGTCAGATAATGAGTTGCTGATTCCACGATTCGATGATAGGGTGTTGCGGCAAACATCGCCGGGATAGATTCGTATCCCGCGTCCAGCCCCTGTCTGAAGATATCCATTTCAACGAAACCGCCTTCGAGAAATACCGAGACGTTATGCATGTCGGTGAATTTAAGACGCAGCATCGTGCGGATGTTCGTCAGATCGATCTGCATTCGAAACAGGCCGACCAGGAAAAGATTATTCAGTTGATGTGCTTTAACAAGTACGTACCGCATCTGATAACGGTCGATCGCGTAATCGATTCGCCGCACATCCTTGTCATCGTAGTAATCCAGAAAAGCCTCATCGGCGCATTTCTGCAGAAACTCCGGAAACGGATTGGAACTTTCTTCTTCGAAGGCCTTCTCAAAATCTTCCGCGGGGACATTGCCGTCACTGCTGTAGTCGGTGCCGATCGCTTTTTCCGAGATGTACCGTTTCAAGGCCAGTTTCAGGTTGGCAAAATCGTCGCGTGTTTTGAAAAGTTCGGCGATCTGCTCATCGAGCATCAGCTTTTCGAAAATGTCCCTGGCTTGTGAGCGTTTGGCTGACAACATTTCGTTGACCTGTTCGACGGTTCGGCTGCCCTGGCTAAGTGCGTATTCGGTGGCACTGAGCATTTCGATCGCGGCGTCAAAACTTTCCGCGTTGGCGAGATCGACCAGTGTCCCTTTCGTCAAAAGCATTGAGTCAAGCACACGCGCCCGTGCCGCCGGGTAAGCATACCGCCAGTCTTCCGTTCCGATCGGCGGATAGACAAAAAAGTCAATCTGATTTTTTGTTATTGTTGTCACCATTTTTTATTTGAATAATTCATCAGCCAATGGGATTTCCAGTTTATCCTGAGCTACCTGCAGCAGCACATCCAGTGTCGCACTTGTCTGAATATTGCCGCGTCGGAGAATAAAGCCTTTTCCTATCTTTTCTTTGCTTTCCGAAAGACGCAGATTACCTTTATAACCCGGCCCCAGATCACGGTTGATCTGCTTGATGAGTTCCTGGTCGATCGCTTTTTCGTTTTCATCGACAACGACTTCTTCATCGCCGGTCTCGACCGCTTTTTCAATGAGTTTTTTCATCAACGCCTTGTACTGGTCGTCCGGCAGCTTCATAAATTCTTCTTTCGCCTTATCAAAAACATCATCGAGGATCTTTCGCTTTTCTGCCAGATATTCCTTAGCGTCTTTCATCCGCTGCGAGGCCAGCATATGCTCTTTTTGTTCGGCGGCCTTTTTTTCAGCGATGGTTTCGGTCTCGTTTTGATAGGCGTCGAGTCGCTTTTCAAAATCAACCTTTTCTGCGGCTACTTTATCGGCGGTGTTTTTTTTGATTTCTTGCGCCTCAGCCTTGGCATCAGCCAATATCTTTTCTGTGACCTGTTGATTTTCCATTTTTCCTACCTGTTCAAATGAACTTAACCAAGTTTAACGCCCATGAAAATAACGAGCAGGCTGATCAAAAAGCCAAGCACCGCATAGACTTCGACCATCGCCGCGTAAATAACACCGGTCATACTCATGTCGGGCTTTTTAGCGGTCATGAGAACACCGCCTGCACAAGTTTTTCCCTGGTGGATCGCGCTGATCATACCGGCAAAAGCGACCGGCAGACAGGCAACGAGAATTTCGAGACCATTGGTCACGGTGATGGCTGTTGCTTCACCGCCGAAAAGCCCCATCTTTACCATCGCCAAAAACGCGATCACAAAGCCGTAAAAACCCTGAGTACCGGGAAGCACAACCAATAGAAACATCTTTCCGGAAAGTTCAGGTTTTTCACTAAGCACACCTGTGGCACTTCTGCCCGCAATACCGATACCAACCGCCGAACCGATACCCGCCATAAATGTTGCCAATGCTACTCCAAGCAATGCTAATGTTAGTCCAAATGCCATTTCCATCTCTATTACCTTTCTAAAATGTTATTCATTATCCTGTTTGATCAATATATGCTTATACTCTTCACGGAGAGGTGTAAATTTCCTGCCGCCTCCGGTAAAGAATTTTGGAAAAAATTCGACAAATTGAAGTCGCAGGCTGTGTACAAAAGACCCCAAACCCGAAAGGGCGATGTTAAGTGTATGAAGGGCGACAAAGATAACCGCGCCGATGATAAAACCTACGTAAGGGATATCCATCGCCAGTTTTGTCAGGACGTTGACCGCCATGCCGAAGCCGCCTGTCACCATCCCCAGGGCCATAAGTCTCGCATAGCTCAATACATCGCCGATGTAAAAGACAGTGCTGAAAAGATTATAGGCTCCCATACCGATCCTGCCTCCCCAGCCGCCTTCGCGTGCGCTGAATAGTAACACACCTATGGCCGCGATAATAGCCGTGACGGCAAAAATACCGGACAACATCGGCGGAACAAGCGATGCTTTTGCGGCACCGAAAAGAGCCAGAGAATTTAACAATACCAGCCAGGTTAAATAATCAAAGACCGCCTCGATATATTTTTTGCCTGTCAGTTTATGAATAAAGCCGATCATAAGACCGAATATGATCTGGAAATAGCCCAGTGCCAGTGATAATCCAAAAAAGATTAAGGGTTTTTCAAACGGATCGAATATGATAATTTTATCCCGAAAACCGCTTAAGCCGGGCAGAAACT
>CAZNET010000338.1:1667-3815 GCA_964571885.1 uncultured Pirellulales bacterium | reverse complement strand
GATGAGACCTTCGAATTGAACGAACAGGATGGCGGCTTTACCAAAGCACCGGTCATTTACAGTGGTTTTGAAAATGAAAAAGCGGTTTTGTCCGGCGGGGCTTTGATCGATCCGTCCGCTTTCAAATCTGTCACCGATCAACAGATACTCGAACGTTTTGTCAGTGATACCGCTAAAGACAATGTTCTCGTCGCCGATCTGGAGTCACTTGGTATCAGAGATTATGGTTCACCGGCGCCTTTGGGAAGACGCGGTCGGGGCAAAAATATCGGACTGGAACTGTTCTTTGAAGATCGGCCGATGACACTGGCCCGCTGGCCCAACGAAGGTTTCGTAAAGATTTGGAATATCACCGACGAAGAACTTTTTAAATTTCACGGTCGCCAGGGCAGCAAGGTTCCGAAATTCTACTACGAAGGCAACCGCCCGGAGCACTGGAAGAATGAAACGGATATTCTGCTGAGCGGCTACTGGTTCTGGGGCTGGTCCAATTCCTACGTGCCGGTCAAATCGATCGATATCCAAACCAAATTGATAACGCTCGAATCGGCGCATCGGTACGGCATCAAGAAGGACCAGTATTACTACGCTTTGAACATCCTGGCCGAGCTGGACAGTCCAGGTGAATGGTATCTCGACCGCGATAACGGGTTGTTGTATTTCTGGCCGCCTGAACCGATCGCAAATAAAAAGATAGCCGTGTCCATGCTCGATAAACCATTATTGAAAATGCGAAACGTATCGAATGTCACCTTTCGAAATCTGGTCTTTGAGAATTCTCGCAGAAGAGTGATCGAGATCGATGAAGGTCGGGATAACCTTATCGCCGGCTGTGCGATCAAAAACAGCGGGGGAGGCGGTATTGTTATCGATGGAGGAAGAAATAACGGTGTTTTGTCCTGCGATCTTTACGGCCTGGGCCGCGAAGGCATCGACCTGCGCGGCGGTGACAGAAAGACCCTGACGCCGTGCGGCCACTATGCCGTGAATAATCATATCCATCATTATGCCCGAAACGGATTGACTTATCAGTCGGCGATCGAGTTTGACGTGGTCGGCTGCAAGGTTGTCAATAACCGTATCCACGACGCTCCGCATATCGGTCTCGGTTATCGAGGTAATCTGCATACCATTGCGTACAATGAAATATATAATGTCTGCCGGGACGTCGATGACGCCGGCGCGATCTATTCGGGCAGAGACTGGGCGGCCAGGGGCAACAGCATCAAACATAATTTTATTCATCATATCAAAAGCTATGCGCCGGGAAGTCACGGTGTACACGGCGTTTACCTCGACGACTGCTACAGCGGCGGACATGTCAGCGGTAACGTGTTTTATAAAGTCAGCGGCAGGGCCGTGATGTGCGGCGGCGGGCGCGACAATATCATTGAAAATAATGTCATCGCAAAATGCGGCTCGGCGCATTTCACCGACCGAAGAGGTATCGCCTGGATCGTCGAAAACGAAGGCAGCAGGAGTTGGAACCTCAGAGCCAAGATCGAACGAGTCGGCTATGATCGGCCGCCCTGGAGCGAAAAATTCCCACAATTGGCGGCTATTTTCGACAACGGCTATGAACAGGCCAAGGAACCCGAGGGGTGTGTCATTCGAAAAAATATCGGATGGAAAAATACGTTCTGGTTAGAAGAAAATTGCCTCGGTGCCTGTGGAGGATTCGGTTTTTACACCATTGAAAACAATATTGAAAATGCCAATCCGCTGTTCGTCGATGAAGCCGCGCTGGACCTGTCTTTACTCAAGGATTCGCCAGCCTATAAAATTTCTGGATTTACCCCTATACCTTTTGATAAAATAGGATTGTACAGGGATCAGTATCGCGAAGAACTGCCCGAAAAAAATGTTCATTAATTCCGGAAAACGATGCCGAGAACAATAACGAAAATCTGGCATAAGGTTCTTGTTTTTCTTCACTTATCACCGCTTTCTCTGGCGGAAAAATGCCGGCTGGCTTTCGGGGCCGCAGTGGTCTTTACTCTGATCATCGCATTGCTGGTTCCCTATGTCTGGATGGCAAAATTGTCGCAAAATGCTTTTCTGGACGCCGGCAGGGCAAAGTCGGAAATGATTATGCGAAAACATTTTCAACTTGAAAGTCAAGGAGAAACGGCCCTGGCGCCGCTCAAT
>CAZNET010000338.1:0-1657 GCA_964571885.1 uncultured Pirellulales bacterium | reverse complement strand
GATCTCGGTACTCGATGCAAACGATATGCAGATCCAGTGGATTCGTTTTGATCAGAAAAATCAAAATCTGGTTGATCGCATGACGCAAAGGCAGAAGGAAGCCGTTGAATTTCTTAAAACACATGAAACCAGAAATGACAAAACATATTTTTTTAGAGAAGACGGTGTCCTCAAAAATCAATATGTCCAGGTGGTCAAGGCCAATGAGAACTGTATCAGTTGCCACAATCCGCAGGGATCGGCCGGAGCGTTCAGTCTGAATCAGCCGATCGGTGCCATGGTTATCGATAGATCGGCGAGCGATTTCGGCAAAACCATTTTCCTCAACCGAATCTGGATCGGCGTGGCGGGCCTGATCGGTTTGACCGGTGCGATCGTGGCCTTTTATGTCATCACCCAGCGGGTGATCTTAAGACCTATTCGCCAGCTTCGGGCCATGGCCAATAACGTCGCCGAAGGAAACCTCGATATCAGAAGCTCCATTCACACAAGAGACGAATATGAAAAACTGGCCCACGCTTTCAACCACATGCTGGATACCCTGCAGGAAACCCAGAGCAAGCTTCGCCAGGCCAATGTCCAGCTTGACGATAAGATCTCCGAGCTGTCCGAACGCAATATCGAATTGTTTCGGGCCAATAAGGTTAAAAGCGAGTTTCTCGCCAATATGTCACACGAGTTCAGAACCCCCTTAAATGCCATTCTCGGTTTTGCCGAGATACTGCGTGACAAACCCATTCTGCTGCAGCGGGACAAGGCCAAACGCTACGCCGAGAACATCATCACCAGCGGAAAGAACCTGCTCAATATGATTAACGATCTTCTGGACCTGGCCAAGACCGAAGCGGGAAAGATGGAGCTGCACATCGCACCGACCTCCATTGAAGAGCTTGTCCGTTCGGTGACCGGCGCATTTTCCATGTTATCCAAATCAAAGCGTATCAAAGTCAAACTCAGCATCGATGAATTGCCTGAAGTGATGACCGATCCCGGAAAGGTCCAGCAGATACTCAACAACTTTCTCAGCAACGCCATCAAGTTTACACCCGACCACGGCCGGATCGAGATCAAGGCCTATCGGCTCGATGACCTGATGATTCGCGTTGCCGTCAGTGACACCGGCTGCGGTATCAGCGAATCGGATATGGAACGAATATTCGATAAGTTCAGCCAGACCGACGGCTCCATTACGCGTCACTCAAGCGGCACGGGTTTGGGGCTGGCGATCAGTAAGGAATTGGCGTCACTGCTGGCCGGCAGGATCGGCGTCGAAAGCGAACTCGGCAAAGGCTCGACCTTCTGGGTCGATATCCCCGTAAAAATCTCACCGGAGAAAAAAAACCAGCCGCAGTCGTCTTAAACCGGTAGCCTTCGGATAAAAACATAGTAAGCCCCGATCTCCCTGCCTTTGTCATCCGTGAAAAAAGCGTTCAGTTTGGCAGGTCCCTTATGCAGCCGGGTCCTGAACGTCACCTGCTTCGCGTTTTCGGGGACGGTTTGTCGTTGTTTGAAATCCCCGATCTCGATTTGCGCTTCCACGAAATCGAATTGCGTGTCACCCGGCGGTGCCGAGCGGATCGCGATATCCGCCTCTTTCGGCCAGCGCCTTAATTCAAACTCATACTCGCCGTCATGCTCGATCTCGACCGCCCAGAAA
>CAZNET010000337.1:0-3828 GCA_964571885.1 uncultured Pirellulales bacterium | reverse complement strand
GAGGCCGTTAAAGTTCGCAATTGACTTTCTGCAAAAATCGCTTGTAGAGTATAGTCTTCGTCAATAGCGACCGTAGTACCGAAAGCATATTTGTCGGCTACTTTGTTGGCTTCGACGGCCGATCCGGACCATGACACAAAATAGTGATTGGGGTCAATGGTCACTTCGATCGGCAGGACCGTTCCCTGGTCATATACGAATTGTCCTTCACCCGGATTTATTATCGTTCCTCCGTTTGTTGAGGAAACAATTAAGGTGGTCGCTGTAAAATCTCTTGATACCAGAGGCATTACCCTGAAATTTTCATCGCCCGCGAATCGCATGCAATTATTAACGGCGCAGCCGGGATAAAGGGTATTGGCCTGGTCAAATGCCTCTTTTATTGTCAAACCCTCATTCATGCACTCGAATAATTTGTTTTGCCATGATACTGTGTAGCCGGCATACCAGCAGCTATCTACACAGGGTGAAGAACCCATACCGCAATACCCTACGGTAGCGGTATATTGATTTGACCCTTTTCTTAATTCATAGGATAATGTGTCATCTCCGGTATTACACATTCCCTGACAACTGCCGATAAAGGCAAAAGGTATTTTATTATAGTCAGCGATCCATGTCTCAATCTCCCATGCCGCCGTTGTGTCGCTGCATGAATTTGAGAAGCTGTACGAACTTCCATGGGCTAATTCATAAAAAAGGGCGGTTTCGTGCGATTGTATGTGGCTTTGCATTTTTGCCTCGCCGGGATACAATATCGCTTCAGTGTCATAGCCCATCGTATTGAACCATGTTTTCGCGTTTTGATACCATGGCGACCAGCTTCCGCTGCAGGCCTGCAGGTCAATAGGCCCCGAGAACGAAAAAGCGTTATAGGGTGGAGGAACGCCGGGGCCAAGAATCTTGCCGAGAACCGCGTCGATTACTGTGACGGAGATCATTTCGTCATTGACTGATTCGACAATCCAGCAAGGATTATTCGGTACGGGTCTAAGCGGAAAAACTTCGGAATCCGGTGATATGTAATAAAGTCGGCAAAAGCTTACCTCTCCCTGAACCATCGATTCGGCCTGTACCTGCGACATAATCTTTGGCAATGTCTCCGGTAGATCTTCTCTCCAATGAAATGTTGTATCGATCAGTTCCTCAGTGTTTTTGTCAAAATGATAGATAATAAAATCATTCTGAACAATAGCCTGGTCGATTTTTCGCTGATAGAAATAGATTATCCTGTCGGCTACTTGAATTCCTTGGAAGGATTCATAGTCGGTATCGTACTGTTTCAATAGTTCATTTGAGACAGGCAGATGAAAATCATAATCAGAGAAATTCTGTTTGTTGACTTCTTTTGTTTCGAGTCTTAAAACATTCGGATCCGAAGGTGCTGATTGTTTGGCATTATTCTGTGAGTAAATCCTCGGGGCACAAAAAACAGTCAATAAGAGGATGATTATTAACGACACATTTACTTTTTTCATTTTCACCCCTCTCTATCCCGTTGTTTTTACGGGAAGAACTTCTCTGTTAAAATATATCTCAATCATGCGACTTTTTCCTTGTATGCGGAATAATTCAACCGCGGTATGTTATCTATAATAAAATTGCATAAAAAAGTCAAGATAATTATGAATGATATAGAGATTATTAAGCCATTAAATTACCGTGAGTTTTTCTATTTACTACTCTCGAGAAGGGTCTTTGATTTTTTTACTTCGATCAAAAAGGGGCTTGGATGGTGGTTATTGATTGTGGTAAGCTGAGTTTTGGGGATAATTTCCAGTGAGGTAAATTTGCCGACAAGTCCTTTGTCGGCTTCGATTCACACGACAGTAACACTTTAGCCGTTGCGAATGGTTGATAACAGTCTTGTCTGGTCCTCCTGCATAAATGTATATTTATCTATGTTATTGGAGATAGTCATTCAGCGACAGATTCATTCTATTTAGAGCAAAATAGTATAATCAGTTAAAGTTGACTTTCAACGAAAAAGTGAAGATTTTTATGGATGCGTATTTCCGTCAAGATGAATAGACAAAATTCATTTAAATATATCGTCCGACATCACTGCGAGTGGTCGAAGCAATCGACAACGCGGCAATCTATTTATTCATTGTATTTTTTTCTCATAGTTACCAAGCCAAAGAAGAACAATAAAATCGTCGATGGTTCTGGAACTTCGGATACTCCCATGCTTACCCAACAGTCTGTATCACAGTAGTTTACCATCAGACAATTTTTATCTTCATCTGTGTTACTCCAAATAGGTACCCACCTGCTGATACCAGTTGTGGGATCTATAAACTCGATTTGAGCGTTCTCTTCTTCATTGATGATATTAGGATCAAGATTGGTATCATTCCATTTAAAACTCCACAATGTGACATAATGTCCCCAGTCGGGATCATTGAAGTCAGAGAACAAAATTTCCACGTCTTTCTTAGCCTTTAATTCATCATGAAGCCACTGCCATGTAGGATTACAATTTTCCACCCAGTATGGTTTTGAAACTGTCGAGCCACTACTGTCAACAACATCCCAGCCTAATTTACATTGCGCATCGTATGTTGTCACATTAGGTACCGTATCCTCGATGTACCTGTATTTGCCCCAAATAAAATAATCACTTGCAGTTCCGTTTGCGGCAGTTGTATGCATGTAATCTGTGACTAAAGTGACCGCCGTGGCGCATAAGTTCTTATTCTTTGTCAAAGCGGTGCCGTATGTTTTTGGAAACAGTTCTTCGAGGTAATTGTAGGAATTTGTGACCGCTACAGGCCCGCATGCCTTACTTGCGATATTTGGATCAATAGAATTTTTTAAGGAATCCTGATCCAAATCTCCATATAACCACCGATCTGTGTGAACATAGAAGCCCTGAACTTTTGATAATGAGAAGAAAAATATCATTACCGCTGCTATCAAAATGGTTAGAATTCTAGTGCTTTTCATCTTTTTCTCCTTTCAAAAAAGACCGCGTACAGATTTGGATTATGAAATTGAGACACCCTCATCTCATATCTTCCTAAATTGCCTGCAGATCACCTGCAGAAAACAAGATGAATTATATCATATGAGTGTAAAATTTAAAGATAAAAATAGATAAATTTGGTATAAATTATTAAATTTAGTTAGATATTATCGATAATGATAAGTGCAAAAATGCAGCTTTTAGCTATTCACAGGCCGTTATAGATGAAAAATCGATTTGTATGCGGTTTATTTGTTGCTATAAGAACAAATGAAGAGGATGACAATCGAACATAGTGAATGATTAAAAGCAGTGAGGACGCCTCGTTTAGGATTTCACATTTTGGATTTTTTCATCCGCTGGTGTCAAGGATGGTCATGAAGGCTTCCTGGGGGATCTGGACGTTGCCGACGCTTTTCATACGTTTCTTGCCTTCCTTTTGTCTTTTAAGAAGCTTCATTTTACGGGTGACATCGCCGCCGTAGAGTTTTTGCGTAACGTCTTTACGAAAGCCTTTGATGGTTTCTCTTGCGATGATCTTACCGCCGATGGCGACCTGGAGGGGTATCTCAAACTGATGGCGGGGAATCGCCGATTTGAGTTTCGTTATGAGCTTTCGACCTCTCAGTTGGGCCTTGCTGCGGTGCACGATCAGGCTCAGTGCATCGACGGCGGTTTTGTTAACGAGTATATCGATCTTGACGAGGTCACCCGCTTCAAAGCCGATAAATTCATAATCCATCGTGGCGTAGCCGCGGCTGATGCCTTTGAGCAAATCATAAAAATCATACACGATCTCTGCCAGCGGCGCCTTGTATTCAAGCATCACCCGCGTCTGGCTGAGATAATCGGTATTCAGC
>CAZNET010000336.1:0-3832 GCA_964571885.1 uncultured Pirellulales bacterium | reverse complement strand
AGGTGAAGATTTTTGATTTCCGTCAAGCAAGGTAAATCAGCTTAAGCGCAAGCTAAAGCGGTTTTGGTCTGTCGATGTACGCAAACAAAAAGATTTGCTTGTCCGACAAAATGAATTTCAGAGGTGCCCTTAATAATGACTTAAAAAGTAATTTTAAAATCATTGTAGTTCGGATTCAACGGTACTTCTGTAATTTGGGCGTTTCGAATATTGCCGGAAAAATAATCTTTGATTTCTTCAATACAGTGATTAATATCGTCCGGATTCCCCTGTGCGGTCATCTCAACGGTGCCGTCCGCCTGATTGCGGACAAAGCCGCTCAGGTCGTATTTCTTCGCCTTGTTCATAGCCGTGAAACGAAAGCCCACACCCTGGACCCTGCCCGAAAAAATAATGTGTTTTCCTGTTTGATTCGCCATAGGTTCTCATAACAAATTCTTATTTAAGCATAATACGATATTAACAAAATAACGTTTTATTGACAAGATATTTAATTTCAGTTTCAAAAACTAAATCAATTGTTGTATAATACTTGCTTTTATTGTTTAGATAATCTATGAATCAAAAAACCAGCAAAACAAACGAAACAGAAGAACGGATCTTCGAGCTTTCCAGCCTCGTGGCGGGGGATTTTTCGCTTCAGGAGATTCTGGATAAACTGGCCGAGGCCGCGGTAAAAAGCGTCGGAGTCAGGGCCTGTTCGATCAGGTTGCTGAACGACCAGACCGGGGATGTCGATATGCGAAGCCGGTTTGGCCTCAGTGAAACCTATCAAAACAAAGGCACCATTACAAAAGATGATCCGGTGGTCAAACAGGTTTTTACCGGCCAGCCGGTCATCGTCGATGACATGCGCGTCGATGACCGGGTCAGCTATCGCCAAGCAGCTATTAAAGAAGGCCTTGTCAGCCAATTGACCGTTCCGTTAATATACAAGAATAAACCGGTTGGCGTCTTCCGATTATACAGTGATAAGCCAAAAAGGTTTTCTCAAAGCGATATCAAACTCGCCCAGGCGGTCGCTTCGCAATGTGCCGTGGCCATAACCAACGCAAAATTCTACGCCGAGTCACTGCAAAATGCGCATATGGTCGAACAGGTCCGGCTGGCGGGTATCATTCAGCGGCGAATGATACCGCAGCAGCCGCCTGAGATCGAAGAGCTGGATATCGCTTCAACCTATATTCCCTGTTTCGAGGTCGGCGGCGATCTGTATGATTTTATACGCGTTGATGACAGACATTTGATTGTTGCTATCGCCGATGTCATCGGAAAAGGTGTTCCCGCTGCGATTATGATTAGCTCGTTCCAGGCAACGATCCGGGCTTATGTTCAAACCCTTGATTGTCACGACCTGCTGTGTATTGTCAAAAAACTCAACGAAATGGCCTGCCGGGAGTATAAAGACGGTGAGTTCATTACGCTGTTCCTCGCTCTGATCGACTTGGAAGAAATGTCAATCCAGTATTGTAATTGCGGGCATGAACCGACAATTCTGTTCAGAAAAGATAAGGCCATTGATCTTGATAAAGGCGGATTGGTGCTGGGTGTGGATAAAGACGCGGATTATGAGTCGGATAAAATAAAGCTTCTGCGGTCGGATATTTTGATTTTTTATACCGATGGTTTGATCGATGCGGTTAATTTTGATTACGAACTTTGGGGCAGGCGGCGGTTGATCAAAGCGGCTGAGAAATTCAGGAAAGACAACGCCGAACAAATGGAAAGAAATATCCTCGGGTATCGACGGCGGTTTGTCGGTTTAGCCAAGCAGACCGACGATACCAGTGTTATTATTATTAAAGTCAATAGTGACGGAATGAAATAATTCATGGCCAGATTGATTGTGACAATCGATGGTCCAGCCGGTTCCGGTAAAAGTACCATCGCCGTCGCCTTGTCGAAAAAGATCAAGGCCGGCTTTCTCGATACCGGCGCGATGTATAGAGCCTTAACATTAACGGCAATGAATGATAATCTGAACTTAAGGGACGAAAACAAAATATTAACCTGTCTCGATGAACACAGGTTTGATTTTAAACCCGAAGAAAACGGCATGAAGGTCTGTGTTGACGGTAAAGAATTGACCGATCAGATCCGTGCTCCTAAGGTAACGGACAATGTCCATTATATCGCTTCAAAACCAAAAGTAAGAGAAAGTATGGTTGATCTGCAGCGGAAGGTAGCCTCTGAATATGAAAAAATCGTGACCGAAGGCCGCGACCAGGGGACGGTCGCTTTCAAGGATGCGACGTTGAAGATTTATCTCGATGCCGATTTAGACGAGCGAACCAGAAGAAGACAAAAACAAATGCTTGAACAGGCCGTCGATGAAAAGATCGAAAAGGTCAGAGAATCCATTCGGAACAGGGATGAAAGTGACATCAATCGTGACACCGGCCCCCTTCGAATCGCTGATGACGCCCATATCATTGACACAACCAATTTAACGATAGAGCAGGTCGTTGAAAGAATTTGTCAATGGATCGAGGAGAAAAAATGAAGATTAAAAATATTTGGTACCATATCGCCAGATTGCTTTGTTATGTGTTTTGCAAGGTCGCCTTTAAATATCGCGCACACGACACCGAAAATGTTCCCCTTAAAGGTCCTGTTCTGCTCGTCAGTAATCACCAAAGCTATCTCGATCCCATATTCTGCGGCGTGCGTTTGAAACGAAAAGTCAGTTTTCTTGCCAGAGACAGCCTTTTTAGAAATCCGCTTTTCGGTGCCTTAATTTGTTCCGTCGGTGCCTTTCCCGTCCGCAGGGGCGAAGCGGATATCAAAGCGATGAAGCAGGTCATAAACAAATTAAAAGAAAACGCCGCCGTATGTCTGTTTCCGGAGGCCACAAGAACCCACGATGGAAAAATTGCCGATTTCAGACCCGGCTTTGGGCTGATGTGCCGAAAAGCCAAAGCGAACCTCGTACCGGTCGTGATCGACGGAGCCTACGAATGCTGGCCAAGACATAAAAAACTTTTTAAATTTAGATCGCCTATCAATATCGTTTACGGTGAGCCCTTGACGCCGGACGAGATCGAAAAATTCTGCGACCGGGACCTTGCCAAACATATCAACGACCAGGTACGTAACATGCTTAACGACATCAGAATTAAAAACAACAAACAACCGTATGAGTATTAAAAGGGAAATATGAAAGTCATCGTTGCTGAACATTGTGGTTTTTGTCCGGGTGTGCGTAACGCGATCCGAATGGCCAAGGAAATTCTTGAGCAAAGAACTGACGTGTATAGTCTCGGCCCGATTATTCACAACAAAGACGTCGTCGATCGTTTATCCAAATCGGGTCTCAAAACCGTTGAAAAGATCGAGCAAATTGATGCCGGTACCGTTTTGATTCGTTCCCATGGAGCCGCGCCTGATCAGATTCATAAATTGAAAGATAAAGGGCTGAAAATCGTTGACGCGACTTGTGTTTTAGTGAAAAACGTCCAGAAAATCGCTGAACAACTCGAAGCCGACGGCTATCAGGTCGTCATCATCGGCGATAAGATGCATCCTGAAGTAAAAGCGGTTGTCGGGTGTGTGAAAAATGTGGTCGTCATCGCCAACGAAGCGGATCTGCGTAAATTAAGCGAAAACGCTAAACTGGGCGTCGTTTGCCAAACGACCCAAAGCCCCGAACATTTCAGCAGCATGATTTGTGCCGTTGGAAAACATGGCTTTTCCGAACTCAAAGCTATCAACACACTCTGTAAAGAAGCAATCAAGAGACAGCAGGCTGCCGTAGAAGTATGTAAAAAAGTTGATATCATGTTCGTTTTGGGCGGATTGCAAAGCGCAAATACCAAAAAACTGGCGGAATTGT
>CAZNET010000335.1:0-3838 GCA_964571885.1 uncultured Pirellulales bacterium | reverse complement strand
GAAATTCTCGACATCCGGATAATCGGCAATCCAGCCGTTCATATATATCTGCAGGCTCCTGGTGCGTAGTTTTTCCAGATAGGTCGGCCAGTCCAGCATCTCCACCTCGATCTCAAGACCGATATCCTCCAGGTTGGCCTCGAGAAACTGCCCCATCTGGCGATAGGTCGTGCTGGTTCCCTGGGTTGCAAGTCGAAGCGACGGGATCTTGCCGCCAGCGTGTTCTTCGGCTTTTTTCAGATATTCGCGTGCTTTCTCAGGATTATATTCGGTATGGGAGACTTCTTTGATGTTCGGGTCGTAGCCCGGCATGTTCGGCGGAATAAATCCGTAAGCGATAACCCCGCGGCCGTTGAAAAATGTTTGTATCCATTGTTCGCGCTCAAAGGCATAACTGATTGCCAGACGAAGGTATTTGTTTTCACTGAAAATCGGGTCCGCCTGATTCATCGTCACATTGAAGGTATCCGGCTCCATGAACGTTTTAAGACGAACACTCCTCTCTTTCATATCCTCGGTCAGTTCCGAGCCGAAGGAAATCGCCTGGCCGAAATTATCCTTCGGGATACTGGTGATATCGATATCGCCGTTAAGGAACATCAGCCAGCGGGGATTGTCCTCCTCGACCACCCGCCAGATGATCCTGTCAATAAACGGTATCCGCTTGCCCGCGTCTTCAAGCAGCCCCTTTTCACGATCGCCCGGCTCGCCTTCACTCGGATAAAATTCTTCTCTGAAATTTCCGTTCCGCAGCGCCTCAATATAGCTGCCTTTGTGCCACTTGGAAAGTCTGAACGGCCCGGTCCCGACCGGATGATTGCCGATATTCTTGCCGTAAAGATCGACCGCCTCTTTGGCCATCGGTGCCGTCGGCGTAAAAGCAAGCAGATGCATCATCTGCGGCACCGGCCTTGTCAGCTTCAACTGGATCGTATTATCGTCCAGCGCCTGCAGACCTTCGACATGTCTTGAATAATCGACTCGCTCGCCGGCCTTAGTGCTCTTGGTGTACTCGCGAAAGTCGTTCAGCCCGACAACACGGTCCTCGAAGATCCACCAGCTCTTGCTCAGCGATTTGATATTCGCAAGCCTTTTCCAGGCATAAACAAAATCCTCGGCCTTCAACTCACGTCCCTTGCCGTCCGGGAAACATTCATCATCGGCAAAGTAAATGCCTTTTTTAATTTTTATCGTATAGCTTAGTCTGTCGTCACTGACCTGCGGCATTTGGTCGGCGACCAGCGGAATAATTTCATAAGGACGTTTGAGATAATGATACGCGTAAAGACACTCGAACAGCTCCGACGCCACCGCATCGGACATCACATCGCCTATCTGAGCAGGATCGAGCGTCTGGATCTTGGAACGAAGCTGATGATGAAAGACCATTTCATTGGGATCGACATCCGGGGAAGCATCACGGCATCCACCTGTGATGAAAAGGCATGATATCATTAAAATGACAACAAACTTCAACGCATAATCCATTTGCGACAAGTCGTTAAAAACTATCCCTGAAATATTATTGACCGGGCGGATCCGGCAGCATCAGCGGCGTCAGCCGTTTGGAACCATCCTCTTTGGTGCCGTAGTCAATACCCAGTTTTTCGGTTACTTCACCGGCATTACCCTCAGAACCGAATAAGTCCTGATATTCCTGACTGTAAACGGTCATCAAGTCTTTTTCGATCGATCGCTTGATCACCGAACTTGGCAGCAGAAGCTCACTGATACAAACATTTTCGATCTCGATCAGCATCGAGGCCAATTCATGTTTGGAAGAAGAACTAATGATATCTTTTCCTTTCGCATAGCGCTGTAAACCATAAGCATACAACTGAGCGAAACGTCTGGCGATCGCCTGATTGGTTGATCCCTCCGAAGATATCTTGGAATATAACAGCTTGAGCAGTTTACTGTCAAACAGTTCGTTACGGACCGTCCAGTCCTCGTATTGACTGATCCGTTTATCGGCAATGGCAATCAGCAGTTCCTCGCCCTGTCTGATGGTCAGTCTGGAGGCGAAATCAGTAATAAGTCTGAGGGTATTAATATCACAGGTCTCAATCAATTCTTTGAACCTCTCGGTAATCTGAATCGCCAGTCTCAGATCCTCGGTCTCGGCTTCACTGAGCTCTCGTGTAACGCCTTCATTGGTCAAACAGTGAACTGCCCAATAGCGAATCGCCTGAGTATCGCTGTTAATTTCGTCCAAAACCAACTCCGATGCCTCTAAGCTCTGGAGATCGTTAATGAGAATCAGCAAATTTAATTTTACCGTGAATCGATTCCCTGGATCGGTACGTGTATTTAATTCATTCAAAGCCTGCTGCAGGTATTTCACCGCACTTTGAATAAAACGCTGACGATATTGGCCCTGCGCGCCCGGAACCGTTGAATTGCGTCGTGTTACTATATCCGCCCGCTTAGAGGAAATATTTGTAAAATCCCGGGTTCGGGCTATTTCCAGAATGGCTTCCTGAAGGAATTGATCGATCACTTCAAAATCGCTTTGATTTAATATCTCTTTATTGCGAACTCTGTCAATTTCTGAGGTTCGAACCGCGCCAATAGCGGAATACGTAAAAATAAGCAGAATATTTAAAAGAAATAAACAAACGCACTTTTTCTTCATTCACATTTACCTTAAGTTAATTAACTATAATAAAACGACTTATTTATAGATAGAGTAACGATAATTCCGCTCTGTGTCAAGTGTAATTACCTATAATACCAACTTATTATTTCCGGTATGTGATGTTGAAAGCTTCCAGATTTATATAATCAGTACAAAACATATATCTATTCAATCGCTCAAAAACAGCATTTTATAAATAAATTTGGTTGAAGAAAAATAAAAAATGTTTATCATAGCTGACTAAAGATAAACTTTAGTTAATGGAGTCTAAATGATATGGATAATCGATTAAATCGCCGTCAATTCGTCAAAAAAATCACTTTCAGTACCGCCGCCGCACTGTTTGCCGGTCACTATTCATCGTTATTTGCTGATTCCTGTCAGAAAAAACCCAATATTATCATCATTATGGCCGATGACATGGGTTATGGCGATGTGTCCGTTTATAATCCGGACTCGAAAATCAATACGCCGAATATGGACAGATTAGCCAAACAGGGCATGATGTTCACCGATGCGCATTCCACTAATGCTCTCTGCACCCCGACCCGCTACAGCCTGCTGACGGGCAGATACTGCTGGCGGACGAAATTGAAAAAAGGTGTGCTGTTGTCTTTTGATCCGTTATTAATCGATACCAATCGAATGACGGTGGCATCGATGCTGAAGAAAAACGGTTATGCTACGGCTCTGATCGGCAAATGGCATCTCGGTCTCGGTAATGAACAACCCACCGATTACGATAAAGCTCTCAAGCCCGGTCCGCTGGAACTGGGGTTTGATTATTTCTTCGGCCTGCCCGGTTCTCTGGCGATGAGGCCCTGGTGTTTTGTTGAAAATCATCATGTCGTCGGTGAACTCCAGGGGGAAAAGAAAACTATCGTTTACGGCGAAGGACAGTCGGTTCCCGGCTGGAAACATGAAGACGTTGGGCCGAAAATCACTGCAAAAGCCATTGATTTTATTGAGCAAAACGTTAAGGAAAGACCCGACAAACCGTTCTATCTCCACCTGATGGCCTCGGCTCCGCATAGGCCGTGCACGCCGCCGGATTTCGCAAAGGACAGAACCCAAGCCGGCCCCAGAGGTGACATGGTCTGGGAATACGACTGGACGGTCGGCCAGATCATGAAAACTCTCGAAAAATATAATTTATCAGAAAATACTTTGATCGTTGTCACCAGTGACAATGGAGCGATA
>CAZNET010000334.1:0-3839 GCA_964571885.1 uncultured Pirellulales bacterium | reverse complement strand
CGACATTGGTTCCGACATCGACATCGGCGATATCGATGGAAAGGATCTCAAATGCGGTTCCGGCGTCAAGACCTTTGCCGAGAACAGCCTTGGAGATATTATCCGGATTTTCCAGAACGGATTTATAAGTAACGGCGCTGCCGATGGTGGTGACAATTCCCTCACCCACACGGGCGATGATCGTCTCTTCGGTCGCTCCGCCGATCAGGCGGTCGATATTCATCCGTACGGTAACACGTGCCTTGGCCTTGAGCTGGATACCATCCTGCGCGACCGCATCGACGGTTTCTCTGCCTTTGGTCGGATCGGGACAATCGATCACCTTGGGCTTAACGGATGTAGTTACCGCATCGAGAATATCGCGCCCCGCCAGATCGATCGCAGTAGCCGTTTTGTAGGTCAGATCGATGTTCGCACGGTTAGCGGCAATCAGCGCGCGGACCACATTGGGCACCCGCCCTCCCGCCAGATAATGACTTTCAAGTTCCTTTGTGGAAATTGTCAGGCGGGCCTGTACCGCGGTAATCTTGCTAACTACGATTATTTTGAGATCGACTTTCCGTAACCACATCCCAATAAGTTCACTGAATTTTACATTCGCGTCGGCGAATTTGGCTTGCACCCACAGCCTGAAGAACTTTATAATCAAAAAACCCATTACAAGTAAAAAAAGTAAAATTATAATTAATGCTATAACATAAATAATGTGCATTGGATTCCCTTGCATTATCACTTTGATTGTTGGCTCAAACATCCCTTTTCCTTTCATTTATTGGTCATAAGTCGCACTGTTAGTTGCGTGCTCTCAATTTTAATAACTTCAACCTTACTGCCTTTATCAACATAACCGCTTTCAGCAACACATTCAAGTCGCTTCCCATCAAAATCTACGGTTCCCACCGGCCTCAAGGGTGTTATCACTTTCCCAATTTTCCCATGCATTTCTTGTAATAACTCAGTATCGGCAATCGCTTCACCGGGAGTATTAGGCTGTGATTGAAGCATAACGCTTTTACCAAAACTACTTAAGGATAATAATTTCCATGAGACAATAACAGAAATAGGTATTTCGATACAAGCTATAACTATCCCAATCCAAATGGGTATCGTTTGATTTTCGAAGAATAACCAAATTCCGCCAGCCAAACAGGCTAAAGCACAAATACTGATTAATCCTCCGCTTGGTACAAAAATTTCAACAACGATTAATATCCCACAAAGAAGATAGAGAAAAACCGCCAAGGCTAACCACCAATCCATTTAATTGTCCTCACAAATTATTGCTCGTTCGGCAACTTCCTTACGATGACTCTATTGCCGTGAATATCCATTATCTCAACTTTTTGATCTGTGTCAATAAAATCCGCCTGGCAGACGACATCGACGAGATTATCGCCGAATTTCGCTTTGCCAGCCGGTCTTAGTTTCATCACAACTTCACCGATATCGCCGATCTTGACCTTCTGTTCCTTATCGGGGGCAGACGTCGCACTGACGTCGATTTGATTTTGCGCCGGTCCGGTTGCAGGTGATAAAATCAGTCCGCTCGCGAATCTGAATTTGGGAAGATATTTGGCCAAAAAATAAGCGAGAATCAAAAAGGCAAAAAAGCCCGCGCCTAATCCGAGTACGCCATCGGAAAAAATTTTCCAATCCAGTTCGTTTTTCGGCCAGGGAATTTCATCGGGCGAATTTTTCACGAGCATCCCGAACAGTCCCGCCAAGACGCAGACGATACCCGAGATCCCCGCGATGCCGAAGCCCGGAATGACGAAAATTTCTATAGCGAGTAAAATCAGTCCCGCGACAAACAGCACCACTTCGATCCAGTTGGCCATGCCGACAAGGTATTTGCTGCCGATGATGATGGCAAAGCAGATGATCCCGACCAGGCCCGGCAGCCCAAGGCCGGGCGTATTGAACTCGACATAGATGCCCAATAGCCCGATCATGATTAGAATGCCCATCATCGCCGGTGAATTAAGAAAGCGGACCATATCTTCCGACCAGTTCGTCTCAAGTTTGATGATATCCGTCTCGAATGTTACGTTGTCCCGCTTTTCAAGGAACGCCGTTGCTTCGTCCAGATCATCGACAACCGCCCTGGCGATGCCGTATTCATTGGCCTCGGAGGCGGTCAACGTCAGCAGTTCATCGTCTCGTGCGACCAGTTCTGCATTGTCGATATCGTAAACATTGGCGTCATCGGGCAACTGATCCGATTCGAAATATTGATATTCCTCGGTCGATAAATTTTTGATGCGATAGACCTCGGTTTGAATACTGACCATTGCTTTTAACAGGGGGAACGGGTAGCCATTGGCTTGCGCCGCCCTTTTGAAGGTCGCGCGGATAAAGCTTTCGGCTTTTTCTCTTTCGACGCCTTCCAGCTTATCCCCCATCACGATCGGAGCGCAGTCCCCAATTGTCGTGTTCTCAAGCATGATAATATCCTGACAGGAAACGCTGATCATGGCCCCTGCCGAGATCGCTTCTGTGGTGACATATGCGACCGTATTGACTTTTTTTCCAATATCGAGAATAAGATACTTCGAGATATCATCCGCCGATTGTACCAGGCCGCCATACGTCTGAATTTCGAAGATCAGGTATTGTGCACCTTGTGATATGGCCGTCTCACTTCTGCGTTTTATGGATTGATACAGTCCGTCGTCGATCATCCCGGTACAGGGGATCAATGCCGCCTTGACTTGATCGTCGGCCTGTATCGATAATGAATTCACCTCAGATAAGCTCGGCGATAATCCCCATGCGGTGGAGCATATCCATAAAAGCGCTAGAATGACCTTTCGAAGAAAACCGTCCATAAAGCTCATTATATAGGGATTTGCAAAGATAAGCAATCCTTTAGCTATATATTTTTCTCAGGATTCAACGGCCGCTTAATAATGATTGTTTATACATTAACTGCCTCATATTCCCCGGTAAGGGTATTGGCATCCATTCCGTCCCATTCCAGACCTCCGATGACCGACTGAGCGATATTTGTAAGATGGTCGCCGATTTTTTCCGCGTTATCAACCATGTCGATAAAGATCAGCCCGGTTTCCGGCGTACATATGCCTTCCGTCATCCGCTGAACGTGACTTCTGCGACAGTCAACCTGCATTCGATTAATTCGGTTTTCATTGGTCAATACAGACTGTGCTCGCTCAATATCATTTTTTTCCAAAGCGATGATCAATTTTTCGAACATATCTTTTATTTCATTTTGCAGGACGATTGCTTCGGATAATGCCGCCTGACTGAAAACAAGTTTTTGTTCGATCTTCCGCTCCGCGATTTCAGCTATATTTACCGCATGGTCTCCGACACGTTCAAGGTCGTTTACCGTATGCAAAAGAACCGGTAACTCCACGGACACTCTGTCAGATAATTGCTTTTGGGATAAAATGGACAGATAGGTTGTAATTTGATATTGCAAATCGTCCGTGTAATTTTCCTTTTTTCTCACTTTCCGCAATTCCGCTTTTCTGTTGTGGATCAATCCATTGAAGGAACATTCAACGGCGTCCCGGGCGATTTGAGCCATGCGGATGATTTCTTTTTTTGTTTGTTCGAGCGCCAAGATCGGCGTTTTCAGAAGATGCGTTTCAAGAACAACAGGCCTCATTTCCGCTTCAGCAGGTATGACCGGGATAATTTTTTTTACGATATTTACAAGAGTCCCGGTAAAGGGTAAAAACATGATGGCATTGATCACATTAAAAAGACTATGCGAGACAGCAAGATGCACCATAATGTTGGATTGAGAGACTTGGCCGGGAGTAATCCACATCACAATGTTCGGATAGATCCCCAGCCAAACCAGAGGAATC
>CAZNET010000333.1:0-3878 GCA_964571885.1 uncultured Pirellulales bacterium | reverse complement strand
AAGTTTAGCAAAGATGGCATGTTATTCACTTATGACTTTACCTACATATTTACTTGGTGCTTCAGGAGCAGGAGGAACCGGGGGAGGAGCATTCGTGGTAGCTAAAGACACTTATCGCGATGGAGGATTTTGGGATAACTTATCTTGGGGATTAATGGGTTGGTTAGCTGGAGGGCCCACACTAAGCACGGGTGCCGGAGCATCAATTTCGCTTGATATATTTCGTTCAGATAATGCTATGACTCTTGATGATTTAGGTGGTGTATTTAATGAATTTGGTGGATCGGTAACCGTGCCCGCTTTTGGCATTCCTTATACAATAGGTTTATCTTATGGGATCGGAGGATACAATGAATATGGCGAAAAAGTTGATTTATGGACAGCTACAATAGCTGGCGTAGGGACTGGCTTTGGTGGAGAAGTCCATGGTTATGCAGGATATACCTGGACAAAAGAATGGGGGAATACAAGATGAAATTATTTATATTTCGATCTTTTACGTCATTATTTATTTTGTCTCTTCTTGTGATATTAATCGTATCTGTACTTAGTTTGTATATTATAGATATTATTATTCATACTATGATGGGCATAGAATCATTAATCTTGTTATTCCTTATCTTTAATTTGTTTAAAACTATGAGATTAATTTCAAAAAAATCTGTAAGGTTGTCTAAGTTTCGTTTTGTATTTGCGTTTAATATCATCTTAATGTTTTTTATTTCATTTCAATCAATCGTTACGGGGGCCATAATGAATACAAAGGCAAGAAATGAAGTAAAAGCCATACTTAATCAAATAGATTATAAAACAGCCACCATAAAAATCGGTGATAAGAAGATTCAAAAAGTAGACACTTTTATAACTGACCTCAAAGATTTAAAGCCAATAATGTTCCGATCTATGGGACGTATTATTAATTATACGGATTGTAAAATAATATATGATGGTAAGTCACTCAATTTAATAATAGCAGAAGATACTATGAAGAAAAATCGATATTTTGTAAACTACAAGCGATACCGATACACAAAACATAATCATATAGGAGGTTTTACTACAGACTCCTTATAACAAAATTATTAATCATTTAATATTTATTTTGCTCTTTGAAATCTTAAAACAGCCGTCACCGATAGATCCGGTTCTGTCCGGGTGATCGCCGACGACAGCGGTGCCGCTCAGGTAAGCTATACCTATGACCCCTTTGGAGTGGTGATCGAAGAAAACGGCACCTTCGCCAACCCCTTCAAATTCACCGGCCAATGGTACGATGAGGAAATCGACCAGTACTACTTAAGAGCAAGGATGTACGACCCTGCCTTGGCAAGATTCACAGGCCGTGATCCCGTCCTCGGCAGATTCAGAGAACCAATGACACTGCATCGGTATCTATATTGTAAAAATGACCCGATTAACCAAGTTGATCCAAATGGTTTCAGTTCAATATCTACTGATAAATACGATGAGGAAATGTGGAGTTTGGAAACCTGGGATACACTTTGGAACAATAAACCGTCTCCGGGAGATGAGAGTTTTACAAAATCTTTTATAACATCCTTCTCATCCGCACTTGCCGGTCATTATGCTCCAGCAGATCCTGGCCTTTCTGCTATTGCTTCATCAACTCCAGAATTGGGGTGGATGTTCTTTTATACATCGCTTCGTAATGGTATGATTAACGCTGTAATTAGCGAATTTGCAGGTGAAAAATCATATCTTTATGATTACCAAGATTATATCTTAGATAGAAAAAAAGAGGGTTTATTTTAATCATAAATTACCAACTTTAATGTAAGGATATAATTATGACTTTTACAAAAAGGATTTTGATTGTCTTTGTAGCTATATTATTGTTCACCCAAGGCTGTAAAAAACAGGATAAACAAAAACATTACGATGATATATTTAAGGCCGTTATGTGGGGAACTGTTAACAATGTTGAAGAGCTTCTCAATTCTGGTACCGATGCTAGTGTTAGTTATGATGGCGTTAGTCTATTACATCTGGCATGTAGTTATGGTCATCTCGAAAAAGTAAAGCTTTTAGTTTCAAGAGGTGCCAATGTAAATGCCCCCGATACGAGGTGGTCAACACCATTGCACTACGCTGTTAATGCAAAAGATAATGATAATATTAAAGAAATCACGGCTTATCTTATTTCAAAAGGAGCCATTGTCAATAAACAAAACAAGCCAGGTGAGACACCGCTTCATTATGCAGTTGCAAATTTTCGACCTGAAGTTGTCAATCTATTGTTATCTGAAGGTGCCGACGTCAATATAAATAATAATTTAGGTAGCACTCCTCTGAAAAAAGCAAAGATTCTTTTTGAGACGGTATCTCGTCGTGGCTCTAAAAAGAAGAAAGAAAAATTACAGGAATGTATTAAAATTTTACAAAATAATACTTTTAATCAATAATCGTTTTTTATCTAAAAGCATATATAATGTTATTTCGAAGTTTATTATGTATATTATTTTGGTTTTTGATGATTATATTCGGATGGTCTGAAAACAAAAGGAAAGGATTGCATTGGAGTTTCTTTGTTTTTTGGGTAGTCATCTGGACAATTTTTGTAATTTGGATCGCTTTGTACTTTAAAAAAGAATTTAATCAACAAAAGAAAGATAATCAAAAGAAATAAAACAAATAGCTCTTTTAAATCTTAAAATATCAAGTACGATCCGATGGGTAACCGTGTCTGGAAATATTCCAATGACGGCGGTGTGGCCGAGGCCAACTATATTGTCGATATATCCGGGCCTCTGCCGGTCATCCTCTGTGAGATTGACGACACCGGCGAGATGACAAATTCCTATATCTATGCCGATGGCCGGATCCTGGCTAAGTGCGATCATACCGGCGCGAGTGTTGAAGATTATTTCTATATCACGGATAGATCGGGTTCTGTCCGGGTGATTGCCGACGACAGCGGTGCCGCTCAGGTGAGCTATACGTACGATCCCTTCGGCGTGGTGATCGAAGAAAACGATAACGGCAATCCGTTCGAAAACCCATCCCCCTCCTGATTTGGGAACATACCCCTCCCTTAAAAAAAGTATCTTTGTATGTCTTAGAGTACTTCTTGTATATAACGAGATTTCAAAATGTTTTTTGATAGTGTAAAAAAAATGGCCTTCATTTTCTGAAGGCCATTTCATTTTATACATTACCGTTACGCACCATTACCATGTCGGCCATTTGAGCGGTCCAACGAGCCATTCCTGCAGCATCACAGCGTAATCTTTGAAATCGATCACACCGTCCGTGACAAGATCCAGGCCCGGCTGCGGAAGATCGACCTGCATAACCGTTCCTGCAGAGATGCCTGCCAGATTCATGATCTCACCGTGACTCAGCGCCCGGCTGTAGATGCGGACTTCATCCAAAAAGCCTGCATACAAGAGACTGTCATTCTTTGCTCCCAACCGGAAAGGCTCGGTCGGGCGAACCAGGAATCCGTCATTGTCAAATTTCATCTCGGTCAATTTTCCATCTAAGAAGATCTGGGCTTTGCTGCCGTCATAGCTGCATGCCAAATGGTACCAGACATTCTCGTCCAACTGTTGATGCGTATATACATACCTTGCACTGCCGTTAGGATTGCCGAGGTGAAGGCGAGCCTGATTGGGGTCGCCACCGGATGAACTTGTCCGTGTCAATGATAACATGCCCGGAAATCCTTTTGTAATAAATTTGTTCGTTAAACTGTCAGAACCAACGGGCTCTGTGATCTTCACCCACATAGAGACAGTAGCCTCGCCGGTGAAATCGGCCCATGTATAGAAATCATTGGGGTCCCAGAAGGTACTCGGATTTGCCGGGTCCCACCAGGTGGACGGGGTCGCGATATCCCAGCCGTCAGGCCAGTTCGG
>CAZNET010000332.1:0-3894 GCA_964571885.1 uncultured Pirellulales bacterium | reverse complement strand
GGACATGCTGGTGCAACGAGCGCACCACTAAAAAAAATTAAAAGTAAAAAATAAAATGCAAAATTATTGAATCCCTGCGAGATGGATGATTGATTTGCGGGTTTACCACGAAGCACACGAAGGTCGCGAAGAAAATTAATGGGAATATGGAATGAAAACGAGAACAACTATAATCGTAATGATTTTCGCCTCTACATTATTCTTATGGTTGGGATGTTTATTAAACAGGTCATTATATTTTCCTGAAGATGTTCTTGTTTATGTTACTTTGATATCTTTGATGGTGATTGTTTTCCTGATTAAATTAAAATATTTCAACATAATAAAATGGATTATTATCGTTTTCTTGATTTTTTTGATATTAACCTATGGAATTATTTCAGTAGTTATAGGCATTGAATTTGAAAATCAAACCGATAAAAGGTTGTATGTTTCATGTTCTAATGCCCTGTCTTTAAGAAGCCGACGGTATCAAGTTAAACCAAAAAACAAGCTGCGAGTGACTCTGTGGCGGGGGGATGATAGTGAAGACTTTTTAAGTGAACTGTTCTTCATCGTCGTTACGGATACAGATAAAAATATCTACTATCAGCAAATAATAACAGGAGAAAATCTTCCAAGTGAACCTGTTATTCTGGATTGATGCCATCGGTGGGGCGAGCCCCACCCTACCAATTGTTAAGATTATCCTTTTTGGCTTAGCGGAAATCGAAGAGGGACTGGGTTTTGATCATGGTCACCTGGTCGGGATAGGCCGCGAAGGTGTGGACGTGCAGCTCATCCTTGCGCGATTCGAAATCGACATAGCAGAACGGCTGGAGTCCGCCGATCTCGGACTTAGGATATTTGACGAAGACGCCGCGGTTGCGGGCGAAGCGTTCGAGGTCGGCGTGGCTTTGTTTATAAAGGGTCGGGCTCATCCGCTCGATCTGGAAATCGGTCATGAAGCTGACACCCTTGCTGAGCGTGCACTTATGGGTCCGCGGTCCGCGGAACTGGAATCGTTCGATCAGGCCGCGGTGCGGCAGCATCTGGCCGGGGGCACTGACGATCTCGCTTAGACAAATGTCACCCGCAAACACACTGATAACGTGGGTGCATCCGGTAATCCATATCTCGGAAGAGTACTTTTCCGTTTTGATGTGCCGTTTGGCATAAACGGTAAAAAGCTCCGGATGCAGGGGTCTTTGAAACAGGCTGAATGACAATTCTTCGATCGCAACATTTATCTGAGGAGATTCCATAACGACTAAATACCTCTACAATAAAATTAATCATCAACTTACATGTCTATTATACACAAAACCTTATGGCAATTTCAAGTGAAATATCAGTACTGATAATGGACTTCAAGGCCGTTATAGGACGAATGTGTTGCAACTCGATAGAAATTAAAGATTAACAATCTTTAAAAAAATTAAAGTTTTTTTCAGTGATCGTAAATTTTTTCAACTGAAAAAGGCGGTGTTAATGCAGGTTGCGAGAATATCGTAAAAAGCATGCGTCCCTGAAGTAATGCCGTAACCCCGGATCGAAAAGAGAACAGCGAAGTAAACACCGGCAAATGTTCGGAAACCGAACTGTATCCAGTTGAATGCGGCGCCTTGGCCGACCTGACCATTGGCGAAAAATATATGATGATGTGCGCTGAATAAGGCCGCCGATAACAGCACAGAAATGATGATTGATACGTCGTGTTTGAATCCCAGAAAATCCTGAAAGACGATCATAAAAATGGAAATCATAATCAGCCGAAAGAACAGTTCTTCATAAATTCCCGCACCGATGCCGGTGACAATCTCGGCATACCACGGCGGAGGAGATGCTGGTTTGAGTTGGTTTTGCTGCATCGGCACCGTGGTCGGCGAATCTGTCTGTGAGCAAACGGTTACGATCTGATTTGATTTGGACTGCTCCGGAAGATCGGAGCCGTAATTACCATAGGCGGCGGTGTTGAGAAACAGGCTCAGAACGATCAGCGGAACGGCCAGCAGCGTGCATTCGATTGACATGGGAAGGTAATCGCTGAATTTGAAATACCATTTTTTACGGGCGGTTAGCTGCAGTGCGATCAGGATTATAACGACGATCAGCGGCGTTGCGATCCAGGCGAATCTCGCGGGAAAACCGAGGAATTCGAGAAATTCCTGAAGCCAGACAAACGCGACAACTCTGCCCTGCGAGCGGTTGAGCACATCGGTGTTGATAAAGATCGTGCCGATTTCATAGATGACGATGAACGGCAGCAGGAAGATCAGCGCGTAAAAAGGCCGGCTCGTTCGTTCGAGATAGGAGCCTTCTGCGAAGTTAAATAACTGACTTGTCGTATAAGCGAATTTTTTCATTCGATAAAAATCTATTGCCGGTTATAATTGTCGCAGAGTTTAATGCAATTGAGAAAAAATTACAATATGAAAATCGGTTGTAAAATCAAATAATGATCGGTTCGTCTGAAATGACCGCAGAACAGTTGGAAGAAATTTACAAATTGATGTATGAATGTTTCGGCCCTCAGCACTGGTGGCCCGGCGACGGACGGTTCGAGATCATTGTTGGCGCGATCCTGACGCAGAATACGAACTGGGGTAATGTCGAAAAGGCGCTGAACAATCTCAAGGCGAACACTTTACTGAAGCCGGAAAAACTTCATGGTCTTGAAATACAAAAATTAGCTGAGCTGATCAGGCCGGCCGGATATTTTAATATTAAGGCAAAGCGCGTGAAAAGTTTTTTAAATTGGCTGTTCGAAGAGTATGACGGCGGTCTTAACGCATTGGATGAATTACCGACGTATCGATTCCGGGAAGAACTGCTTTGCATAAACGGGATCGGTCCGGAAACAGCGGATTCGATTTTGCTTTACGCGTTTGATCGAGAGGTGTTTGTTGTCGATGCGTATACCGCCCGGATCGCGATGCGTCACCATCTGATTTTGCCGGATGAGGCGGATTACGAGCAGCTACAGGAATTGTTTCAGTCGAACCTGCCCCACGATCTGAAACTGTTCAATGAGTTTCACGCGTTGCTCGTGCGGACCGGCAAGGACTTCTGCAGACCCAGAGCCCGTTGCAAAGGCTGTCCCTTAGAGTCCCTACCGCATACCGTTGATATCGAACCATTCTGAGAACGTTTAATGGTCTGCTATCACATCGGTTCTATAAAAATCGGTTTGATGTGGCGGTCGAAGATGTTTTCGGTGACGTTTCTGGCGATTTGTTCTTCGTGGTTTTGCAGGGCGTTTAGGTAGCGTTGTCCCATGCGGGCGGCGATCTTATATCCTACATGCAGCAACTGTCTGATATGCGGATTGTAATGTTCGCAGGACGGGTCGTGACGCAGTGCCTGAGCGAACTGTTGGCCGTTCCATGTGTTTATTTCGTCGGGTGAAGGCAGTTTTGACTTATCGATATCGATGACCGCGGCATACGGCGCGCAAAGCTCGTCGAATTTTCCCAGCGCGTTGGTATAAATTTCTTTCGCGATATCGAGTCCCTCGCCGCCGGCCAGGGCCAGACCGATGAGTTCTTCGAGCCAGGTGGTGCCGGCGGTTTTAAGATGAAGCCCGGCATTAAATTTTTTCAGGGCCTTGTTGATCGGTTTGTAGATGGAGAATTTATCGCTGCCGGAATGGACACTGAGTTTAAGGTTATTCGGCAGATCGAATTCATTGACGGCGAATTGAATGACGGCCAGATCCTGCCGGAATTCTTTTGAGAATTGGTCAATGTCACCGGCATAATCGACGCCCTTGTTGAACCGTCCGGTGAATTTCGGCGCGATGGTCTGGGCGGGTATGCCCTCGCCGGCAACGGCGGCGAGGATGAACAGCATCTCGGTCGGCGTCTGGGGCTGATCGGCTTCGTCCATCGAGACCTCGGTGATAAAGTTGTCTTT
>CAZNET010000331.1:0-3919 GCA_964571885.1 uncultured Pirellulales bacterium | reverse complement strand
CTTCCACACGGGATACGCGAAGGTCATTTAGATCCACAAAATAATCGTAAATCCGCTTAACCGCCGCATTGGCGGATCGGCTGCTTAACCGTTCAGAAACAACCGCATAAATCAGCGAATCCAATATGTCATCGTAGGTGACTTTTTCCGCCTTCGGCTCTTCTTTTTTCAACAGCCGGTAAAATTGCTGTATCTGCTTTGAATACTCTTTACTTTCTTTCATAGATGTTCCGGATTATGGGGTCATCATTGTTCTCGTTCCGCCTCGCCGGGCCGCTGCTCCTGGTCAGGTGCTTCCACCTGGTCCGCAGCACGCTCGATCAAATTCATGGTTTCGATTGTTCGTTTGAACTGCTCGTCTTTGTAAAGGTGAACCGTCGGACAATATTTGCTCTTGAAACCGGCGGCGACGAAAGACTGAATTCGGCTTCTCGCGTGACTGATCGCCTCAAAAGTCGTGTTTTGGCTGACGTCGGTGCCTCCGAACATACTTAAATAGACATCCGCGTTACGTAAATCCGCTGTCACCTCCACACGCGTGACACTGACAAATGATTCAATACGAGGATCGCTGAGATGATTGGCGATCGTGTCACTGACCACTTCTTTTATCACACGTGAAACTTTTTCCTGTCGTCTGCCGGTCATTTTTATTATTCACCCACTCATGATAACTGACGTGCCACTTTGACAATTTCATAAAAGTCAAAGACGTCATCGACTTTGATATCGTCATATTTCGATAATTTAATACCGCATTCCAGCCCGGCCCTGACCTCCTTCGCATCGTCTTTGAAGTGCTTCAGCGACTCGATCTGCAAGTTGTCCTGGATGACAATATTGTCCCGGATCAAACGCACTTTCGCCTTGTTTGTGACAACACCGTCATTAACATAACAGCCGGCGATCGTGCCGAGCCGCGACACCTTGAAAGTATCCCGAACCGTCGCGCGGCCCAGATGCTCCTCCTTCTCCTCGGGCTCGAGCAGACCCGCCATGGATTTCTCCAGGTCCTCGGTGATACGGTAAATGACATTGTAAAACCGGATCTCAACCCCGCTGGCCTCGGCGACCTTCGAGACTTTTTCGTCCGCGACAACATTGAATCCGATGATGATCGCGTTCGACGCTTCGGCCAGAACAACATCGCCTTCGGTAATGCCGCCCGGTGACGCATGGAGAATCTTAATTTTTACCTCATCGGTACTGAGTTCGGATAAATACTTGGTCAGCACATCCACAGAACCCTGAACATCGGCCCGGATAATCACATTGAGCTCCTTGACATTGCCCGCTTCGATCTGACTGAAGAGATTGTCCAGCGTCACCTGTGTCCGCTTGGCCAGAGTGTTCTCTCGGGAAAGCTTTTCGTTCTCCTCCGCCGCTGATTTGGCGGTATTGATATCATCGACACAATAAAATCGGTCACCCGCTTGAGGAGGTGTATTTAAACCGACCACCTCGACCGGCATTGCGCTGGTCGCGGTTTTAACCGATTTGCCGAAACTGTCGTTCATCACCTTGATCCTGCCGTATGCGTTCCCGGCAAAAATGATATCGCCCTTGTTCAACTTACCCTCTTTGATAAGCAGGGTCGCCACCGAACCCCGCTGCGGGTCCATTTTGGCTTCCACGATCCAGCCGGTCGCCGGTATGGTATTGTCGGCTTTGAGCTCCAGCAGATCTGAAATGTAATCCAGGTGCTCGAGCAGATCTTCAATACCTTCGCCGTTGACGGCACTGGTCTTAACCACTTCCGTGTCACCGCCCCACTCGGCCGGGACCAGGTCATGTTCGGAAAACTGAGAATAAACGCGGTTAATGTCGCAGCCCGGAATATCAATCTTGTTTAATGCGATCAGAACCGGAACTTCCGCGGCCTTGGCGTGATGGATCGCTTCGATCGTCTGGGGCATCACACCGTCATCGGCGGCCACCACCAACACCACCACATCCGTCATATTCGCGCCGCGCGCCCGCATGGCAGTAAACGCCTCATGGCCCGGCGTATCCAAAAATGTCACTTTCTTATCCTCGATACCTATTTGATAGGCACCTATATGCTGCGTGATACCGCCCGCTTCGCCCGCCGCGACCTGAGTCTGACGGATTTTGTCCAGCAGGCTTGTTTTGCCGTGATCGACATGACCGAGCATCGTTGCGATCACGGGACGCTTGACCGTATTCTTGCGATCGCGATTCTCGAACTTTTCGCGAATCGTCTCCTCCATGGTCACTTTCTGTTCGACCTCCAGCTCGGTCCCGAAATCAATCGCGATTAACTCAGCGACATCGGTACTGATAGACTGATTGGCCGTGGCCATAACACCCTGCTGCATCAATTTCGTGATGATCTCCGAGGTCTTTACCGCCAAAGCCGCGGAAAGATCCTTTACGATGATCGGCTCACTCATTGTCACTTTTTCGGGACGCTGAACCGATGCCGACTCACGCTGTTTTTTACTGACGATCTTGCGAACCGGTCTCAAGCGGTAACCTTCCCCGCCTGCCGCACTTAATCGGGCCTTTCTTTCTTCGATATCTCTCTGACGCCACTTGGACGGTTTGGCCTCCTTGATTTCTTCGGCTTCTGTATCGTGCCGCCTGCCGTGCGTTCTGTCTTTGCGGCGGCGAGATTTGCGCTTACCACCCGTTTTCTCAGGAGCCGCGACATCTTTGGCGATCAATGGCTCAACGGCAGGTGCGTCATAGCGAGGCCGTCTTTTGGATCTCGTCGGCTTCGGAGACCGCACAGGTTCGGGCTTTTCTACGCGAACAACCTGAGGACCGGATAATTTAGCCGGTTTAGGTTTTTCAAGCATCGGTCCGGCTGGTTTGATTTCTTCAGGCTCAGGTTCTGGCTCGGGTTCCGGTTCGGGTTCCTTTTTAACCGGCTTTTTAACTTCCGGTTCTTTTTTCTTAACCTCCTCTGTTGCCGATTCCTTCTCTTTGGCAACCTCCGGCTCGGCGGTTTCGGTCGTTTCATCGGCCTCTGCTTCTTCTGCTTCTGCAGTTTCAACAGCGGTACTTGACTCTTTCTCGTGTTTTTCTTCAGCGGCTTTGGATTTTCTTTTTCTCTTTTTGACCCGCACTTCCTTGAGGTCAACCTTCTCGGCTGTCTCCACCGTCGTCGTATGTTCTCCCTCGCTGAACCATTCACGGATCGTCGCCGCCAGCCCCGCCTTGATCGTACTCATGTGATTTTTTACATCCAGACCCTCAGCCTGGCACTTTTCAACTATCGCGGAGCTTTTAACACCAAGTTCACGAGCTAATAAATATACTCTTGTTGTCGCCATATAACCAATTCGTTTCTAAAACAAAAATTCTTATCGCTTCAACGGCTACTGTTGTTTCGGACTCTTTTCAACATCCGCTGATTTCATTTCTTTCTGCAGAATATTTTCGGCCGCCTTGCCTTCCGCGGCAATATTCTTTGCTTCCTCGCCGGCTGCGTGAATCAGTTTCTCTGCAATCGAACGCTCCAGACCGAGCTCTTTCACCAGCGGTTCAACCCCCACATCGTCCAGATCGAGAACGGAAATAATACCCAGCGCGATCAACTGATCGATAACCTTGTCATTCGCTTCACTCACATTTCCCACACATGCAGTCAACTGCTCGATGCCAAGGTTGTATTCATCCGGCGTCAGTATGTCGATATCCCAACCCGTCAGACGCGCCGCCAAACGCACATTCTGGCCGTGCTTGCCGATCGCCAGACTCAACTGGTCCTCTTCGACCACGACTGTGGCCCGGCCCAGTTCAAAGCACAGGGCGATTTCACTGACTTTCGCCGGCATCAGGGCATTGGCAATCAGGATCTGGGACGATTCGTTCCATCGCACCACATCGATCTTCTCGCCGCCGAGTTCCTCGACAATATTCTTGATCCGGCTGCCGCGCATCCCCACACAGG
>CAZNET010000330.1:0-3940 GCA_964571885.1 uncultured Pirellulales bacterium | reverse complement strand
AATGTCGCGGACAGTCAATGGCACCATGTCGCTGCGGTATTCGATGACAGCGGCTCGGGAACTCTCGGCGAAACACTGTTCTATATCGATGGTCAACCGGAATCCCACACCGACTCAAGCACTATCGTTAATACAACTTCCGTGATGGATGTAATGGTCGGTGCGTGTATGAACGCAGGTTCTCCGACATACCGATGGTTCTTTGACGGCCAGATTGACGATGTTCGTATTTATGATACCGCCCTGTCGCAAAGTCACATTCAAGATATTATGCAGGGCGCTGGCAACTAATTTATACAAATTTACAAAATTGAATTTTAACCGTTATAACAATTATGACGATTGTGGCTATTCCCGATTTTCCTTGATTTTCATACTTGAATAGGTTATAATAACTCCATTATGGGTATAGATCACGGTCAGGTCCTTGTTTCTTGTTCCCATGCATTAAATATTCTATTATCTTGGAGGAAAGATGTGTATGAAAAAATATGATTTTCATTCGCAATTCGTATTCATACTGATTATATTCTTAGCGGCTTTTTCTTTTGCAACGGAATATCACGTTTCTGTCGATGGCAATGACAGCAATCCGGGAACCGAGGTGTTGCCCTTCAGGACGATCAACAAAGGTGCTCAGGTTGCCTATGCGGGCGATACGGTAATCGTTCACGAAGGTATCTACCGTGAACATGTCAAACCTGTCCGCAGCGGCTCATCCGGCAATCCAATTACATTCAAAGCAGCTGACGGTGAAACCGTTACCATCAAAGGCTCTAAAACGGCGGCCGAACTTGGACTGGTATGGAACGCGACCGGCACAGCCGGCGTTTTTTGGGCTTCTATTGCAAGTGTTGATTTCGGTGATTTCAATCCTTATGCGCTTTCCATGCACCGTTCAACGATGATGCCCGGTTACGACGGTTCGCCTTTAACCCGCGGCATGGTTTTTGTGGACGGTGAAAACTATCATGAAAAATTCAATCTTGGTCAGTGCGAAGCAGTTGTCAAAAGCTGGTGGTGTGACGAGCCGGATGACATTTATATACATTTTGACGGTATCACCAGTACCGATCAGATTGATAATAATTCAATTGAGATATGTGTTGAAGAACAGGTTTTTGCGCCGGTGACACGCGGGCTGTCCTATATTACCGTCGATGGTTTTATTATGGAACACGGCGGCACCAACTATCCGGGTTCTTTCTGGAGTTCCCCCGATACCAGCACAACAGGTTATCCGCAAAAAGGTTTGGTCAGTACGATGAGCGGACGATACTGGACGGTTCAGAACTGCGTGATACGCTATTCAAAGGGCCTGGGATTCGATTGCGGCAAACAAACGAATGAGCAGGTAGAAGGCCAGGAGCCTCCCGGCGCGACACCGGGACATCACATTTTTCGTAATAATGTCGTCAACTGGCATGGAACCAGCGGCATGATGGCCTGGGTCTGTGAAGGTCTGCAGGCTTACGGTAATGAATTCAGCCATAACAATTATCTTGACGCCCCCGGTGCGGAAACGTGCGGCGTCAAATTTCACTCAATTAAAGATTTTTATTTTACAGATAATCTCGTGGCCGACAATAACACACACGGCATTTACATCGATAACTGGATGAGGGGCAGCGATCCGATCGTTCATGTCAGCAGAAATCTCGTTGTCAACAATATGCGAAGCAGTATCATGTTTGAGATGGGCATCGGTTACAACGATCATGTCAAATGCGACAACAATATTATCATCAATACCCGGCGGTTCCTCAGTCACGGCGCTGACACTAAAGCAGACGGGTATTACAGTCACGATGCCGGCGGGGTTATTGTCTCTCATAACTTTATTGGCGGAAATGTTCATCGTTCCGTCTTTCAGCGTCTCGCGACAGATCGATCGAGAACCTATTGTAAAAATAATGAGGTTTACAACAATTTCCTGATGGATGACGAAATGGTCTCTCAACCCATTGAAAATGGAGTTGACGGAACACACAGCGGTCCGAATTACTCTGACTACAACGTCCTTGGAAAATCACCGCTTGCACGTTATATGATCGTCAACCGATGGGCACAAATAGCGGGCCAGCCTTACATTACCACATTTGGTGAATATGAAGTGGTGACGCATGTATTAAGCATTCTCGGTTATCCCGAATCAATGAGACCTTTAATCAACTGCTGGGGCAACGGGATCAATGACGAACCGCCAGGCTCCTCTGATCAAGGGGCTATCCTGGATATCAATGAATGGCGCAATTACTGGGGCAAGGATATCAATTCCAGAGTGACTGATGCCGTTACCTGGGCTTATGATCCAAACCATTATCTTTTTGAGATCTGGGTCACTGACAACAGCCCGTTTTTGGGCTCCGAACCGATATCGGTCGTGAACACCGATTATTTCGGTAATCCTATCCCGCTTAACGGCACGGCGGTCACCGGGCCTTTCCAGAATTTACAGCCCGGCTATAACCGATTTACTCTTTGGGAAAGTGACAATCCGACGGCTTATCATCCGGTACCGAGCAATAACAGCAATACCGCCGCTGTTACTTCCGATCTCTTTTGGATCAGCGGCAATATTGGAAATTACGATGATCCGTGTTCACACGATTTGTTCTTCGGCACCGATTACAATGAAGTTCTTAATGCGACCGCAACGGTTTACAGCCCGAATGTCACGTATGTCGATCTTGACGTCAATTCTTATGACCTGCCAACGCTTGAACCGTTGACCACTTATTACTGGCGGGTGGATGAAATGTACGGGCCTAACACATTCACTGGCGAGGTATGGTCTTTCACGACGATCAGTACAAAGGCATGGAATCCGGCCCCACAGGATAACAGCACCGATCTGGAAGTGACAACAACACTTGGTTTCAATGCAGGAAAACTGGTTGACGCCGATCCATGTTCACACGATATTTATATCGGGACAAGCTACACCGCTGTTAACAACGCAACGTCTTCACACCATCCCGGCGTTGATTACAACACTATTAATTCCACAACCTATGATCCTCCGGGATTATGGAGTATGAATGGTGAGTTTTTCTGGCGAGTGGATGAAGTGTATCCTTGTCAAACCATAAAAGGCGACATATGGAAAATTAAGATAGCCGATCATATCCTGCTGGAAGACTTTGAGTCCTACGCCGACACGGACGATCTCAAATCCACCTGGTCCGACCAGACTCAATCGGATAATGATTCGGGTTCGATTATCTCCATCCATACCACCAATCCCCAGATAAAAGACAGCCAATCGTTATCAATGTACGGATTCAGCAGCGTCACCGGTTATGCGGAAACAGACAGAGCTGTTCCGACTCAATTCTCCGATTTTTCCGAAGAAACGGGGATTGGCGTAAAAGCTATATATCTATGGTTTTACGGTGTCGCGTCCAATCCGACGACCGATCCGTTGTATGTCATGCTTGAAGACGACACTGATTCGTCAGTTGTTTATTATCCTGACAGCAATGACCTTAAGATCGAGCAATGGCAGCTTTGGCGAATCGACCTGTCAGGATTTACCGGCCTGGATATGAACAGTATTACCAATATAGCCATCGGTCTCGGAGACCGTTATTCAGGCGGCGGAGCGGCTTTTATTCAGATCTGGCTCGATGACATCGACCTGTATTCATCGGTGTGTATTCCTGAGCTTTCTCCGGAAGGAGATTTGAACAATGATTGTGTCGTTGATTTCACCGATTATACTCAACTGGCCAATGAATGGAACGATACAACACGTTTGACAGCGGATCTGTTCGCCGACGGCGTTATTGATGAAAAAGACCTGAACATCATCACCGACAACTTCATCGCCAAGAAGGACGTCGATGCCGTCGTCGCCCGCAAGGATCTCAAACAGGCGGAAAAGGGCCTCAGGGAGTTGAAGCCGGACGCCTCGGACGAAGACAAGGCTACGTTGATT
>CAZNET010000329.1:0-3979 GCA_964571885.1 uncultured Pirellulales bacterium | reverse complement strand
TTATTTTTCCGGTGCAGTGAGTATTTATTGAATTATTCATAAAAATCAAGATATTTCTTGACATAAAATATTTTCATTTATAACATAGAAATATAAATAGAGGTTTGAAGTCGGGTATTGTGTGCCCGCCATTTCTTTGACAGTAAAGGAGGTGTTTTATGATCACGCACAAGTCAATCCTGTTTAGTTGTGTCTTGTTTGTCTTCTTGTTTTTATTGTGTGTCGATACATATGCTTATGAGGTTTCTTCCGCATCTGCATGTAAAAAACCCGATGCGCACCCGGATGCCTGGAGATTTTATACGAAGATCGACAGCTTTCCCGGCTGGACACGAAATTATTATAAGAAGTACGGTAAGTGCAAGGAAAATCAGTATACCAAGTACAATAACCGCTATGTCGATGACAGTGACATTCACTATCATGTCGGACACGGCGGCGACAAATGGGACTGGGGCAACTGGAAAACCCTGCGGGCGGTTATTTTTAAGAAAAGCGCAATGGTTCCCAGCGAGGCGAAAAGGATCTGGGGCAACCGCGACTTGGAGTGGATAGGATTTCGCTGCTGCAAACTTCTGGATAACAAGTCACGGAGCTACTGGGCCAATTCCATGGACGGGCTGCATCTATTTTGCGGTTTCAAGACGAACAGCTATAAAGACAATGACTTTGGTAAAATATGGGCCGAACGAATGAAGCAGAGAAAGAAAATTTATCTGGCCTGGTTCGCGGCGGCCGACGAGACTCAAAAAAACGGTGTCGTTGCCCGTGTGCTGGCCGAACATAGATATAACTGGTATGATCGGCTGTGGGGATACGGCTATGTCTCGAGTGATTATCCTATCGATAACCGGTATCACTATATCAGTCACAAGGTGGGTTCGCCGCCCTACATTCAGGAGGATTCTCTTACTGAGATGGAACTTTACGAAATCACGCCGCCCCCCGTCGATGATAATTATATTTGGACGATTGGGCAGGCGTTTGGGTTCGCATATGGAGATCCGATCGACTACAGCAGTCCGGACTATGCCCTATTGTCAAGGCAAACCAATCCATCCGGCGATCCTTGTGATCCGAATATTGTTGTGGAAACACTTCAAGTGTATATGAACAACGGACGTTATTGTTATATCAACTCGGACAAATGGTTAAGACCCGAGATTAATGTGACAATGCCGGATCCCGGCACAGCATATACTATCGCTCACAATTTTCTTATGAATAATGGCTTGAATGAACTTGACGCCGGTGCCCACTCGGTGGATTACAGTATGCTGGAAACTGCCGAGATGAACGATCCCACACCGATCGAATCTCACCAGATTACAGCGGCTGTCTGTTATGCTCGCCAGATCGACGCGATAGCGGGTGTTCCTGTCACGGTAGCTGGCGCGGGTGCGCGATTGAAGGTTTATATCGATTCATTTTTCGATGTCTGCGCCTCTGTTGGGCAATGGCCAGATGTTGTCGGCCAAGGCCCTGTTCCAATTATCACTAAAGAAGAGGCTTACAGCCGATTTGTTACACATGGTGAAAAGATCGTTATTGAGCCAGTGGTTATCGATTATACTCATACGGACGTCAACAATGCTACTTTGGGATACTACGAAGCGCCGCCTCGCGTCCCGCAAACACAGCTTGTACCGATTTGGATTCTTGAGCTGAATTATTATGACGGTAATGATTTGTTAACGACCGCTGACGCATTCATCCCGGCAGCCGAACAGTTCTATCCGCCGATCGCATCGATCAGCTCACCGAGTCACGGTTCAGAATTCGACAGTGGCGAATCAATAGATTTCAATTGTGTGGCAGATGCGAATTACGGTGTGCCGCCTTACTCGTATGAATGGACATCCGACATAGACGGTTTGCTTTCAACCGATTCTAACTTCATGGCAACATTGAGTATCGCGTGTGTTAGTGACGGCAACAGCGTTGAGGTGATGCCGCACACGATCACACTGAAGATAACCGACTTTGAAAACAGAAGTTCCAGCGAGTCTGTTGAGGTAACCGTTCATCGATATGCTTCCGACCTTAATTGTGACGGAACAACTGATTTTAAGGATTTTGCCATCACCGCTAATCAATGGCTGAAACCTTAGAAACTATCCGAATAAAATGATACTTCATAGGCCTGTTCCTGACAGAAACAGGCCTATGCTTTTTCAGCTTATAATACATATTTATGATCTGACCGACGGTTACCTGAAAATGTATTTTTATGTTATTCACAGCGGTAAAGTCTTTTTCATGCAAAGCATTAATTTTTTATTACGTCTCTTTTAAATATTTTTTATCTTAATTTGATAGTTTCGGTGATTTTCCCTTGTCAAGGAAATTGATTCCAATGAAAATAGAAAAAGATAAACATAGCAATATCACTACAAATTTAATAACGTAAGCATTTATGATAACTAATCGTAGGAGATCTAAAATGAAAATGATCGCTGCCTTCCTGATATTTTCGTTTCTGAACTTATTTTTGTTCGCCGGCTGTACAGAAGCGGACGAGTCCAATCCGGCTGCGGATAAGGATAAAAAGGAAACTAACATCAAACAAAAGGCTGACAAGGAATCTGTTGAACCCAATTGGCCTCATCCGCGGTCTGATGAATATGTCAGGCAGCGTCGTCAAATGGCGCATCGTATTGGCATCTATTACGGGCTTGAAGATGCGAATGTTCTCGATGCAATGGAGAATGTCCCGCGGCACTGGTTTGTTCCGGAAGCACATAAAAATAACGCCTATATCGACAGCCCCCTGCCGATCGGCCACGGCCAGACGATATCGCAGCCATTTATCGTCGCGTATATGACAAGTCAGTTAAACCTGGATCCCAATGACAAGGTACTCGAAATCGGGACCGGCTCGGGTTACCAGGCGGCCGTGCTTTCCGAACTGACGCCGCACGTTTACACGATAGAGATCGTCGAGCCGCTCGCCCGCGAAACCATCAAAAAGTTCGAACACTACGGATACACGACAATCAAAACGAAGATCGGCGACGGTTATAAAGGCTGGCCTCAATATCAACCGTTCGACGCGATCATTGTCACCGCCGCTCCGGAAAAGATCCCGCAAGAATTGATCCGACAGCTCGCCAATGGCGGCAGAATGGTTGTACCTGTAGGTCCCACTTATGTAGGTCAGGATCTGTTGCTTATTAAAAAAGACAAGCAAGGCAAAATCAACAAAAAGACACTTATGCCCGTCCGGTTTGTTCCTATGGTTCCCGGCAAATCAGAAAAATAATTTCTCTGTCTAACATGCATTATGAATATCACGATCAAAAAGCAGTTGTCTGTTTTCGATTCAACATGTATTATTGTCGGTATCATTATTGGCGCGGGCATTTATGAAACCGCACCGATAGTCGCATCGGGCATGGGCGGTTCGATGTTAACCCTTTGTGGATGGCTGGCGGGAGGTTTACTGGCACTGACGGGGGCTTTATGTTACGCCGAGCTGTCAACAGCTTATCCTCATCAAGGCGGAGATTTCGTTTATCTCAACCGAGCTTACGGCCGTTGGGCGGGCTATCTGTTCGGGTGGTCACAACTGGTTATTATCCGGCCCGGCGATATCGCTCTGATGTCCTTTATCTTCTCCCGATATGCCCAACAAATCTATTCTTTTCCACGTTGTTCTATGATCTATCCCGCTTTGGTTGTCATTATACTAACGACCATTAATATTGCGGGAGTAAAACAAGGCAAGTGGACGCAGAATATTTTGACGGTTCTTAAAATTTTTGGATTGCTTTTGATTATAACTTCCGGCATCTTCACACGCCGCGAACCATCAACATCAATGTCAGGCACCTTGACACTGCCGGGATTCAAACTGGCATTGATCCTGGTATTATATACGTACGGCGGTTGGAACGAAATGGCATATGTCGCCGCTGAAGTAAGAAATCCGCAGAAAAATATACTTCGTGCCTTAGTAACGGGAACCATCACAGTGACA
>CAZNET010000328.1:0-3984 GCA_964571885.1 uncultured Pirellulales bacterium | reverse complement strand
CTTTCCTCCGCGAATACTGGGAAAATATCGGCGGCCAGCAGGTCTCCGACCTCACCAGCCACCCCGATTACCCGGACAATCCCACCAGCGTCAGCTATCCCAGCCAGTTCGACTGTCCGGTAAGGATCGCCGATAACTACGGCACCCGCGTCACCGGCTACATCAAACCGCCCACGACCGGCAATTACACCTTCTGGGTCGCCAGCGACAACCAGAGCGAATTTTGGCTCAGCACCGACGACTCAACAGCCAATCTGCAGATAATATGCTCATGCCCGGACTGGACAAAGCATAAAGAATGGGACAAATACGGATCCCAGCAGTCCGACCCGGTCTATCTCGAGTCTGACAAGATCTATTACGTCATGGGCCTGCAGAAAGAAGGCGGCGGCGGTGACAACCTCAGTGTCGCCTGGCAGACCTCCGGCATGAGCCGTCGTCTTGTGGACGCTTACGGCCTGGTCCCCGATCCAACCTCCGGCGAAGTGGAAGTCGGCCTCGATGTCACTTTAACCTGGGCAGGCGGTGCGTCAGCCGACAGCTTCGATTATTATTTCGGTACCGACGCCAGTGCTGTCGAAAATGCCACGCCCTCATCGCACCCCGGCGTCGAATACCAGAATCTCACCGCCGAAAGCTGCAATCCCGCTTCCCTGGTTGCCGGTGTCACCTACTACTGGCGGGTTGACGCGATCTATGGCGCCCAGACGGAAACAGGCGGTGTCTGGTCGTTTACCACCGCTTCCGGAAAGGCAAATCTGCTCTACCCCGAAGACGGGCAGACCAAAGTCGAACCCAACGATCTGACCTTCACCTGGGTCCCCGGCGCTTATTGCTCCTGGCACGAAGTTTACATCGGCAAAGACTATAACGATGTCAACGAAGCCACCGCAGCGTCTCACCCCGGCGTTGACTATTACAACTTATCGTCCTCCGCCGACAGTCTGTACCGAAGTGCTCTCAACATTGACACGACCTATTACTGGAAAGTCACCCCGGCCAACAACACTACCGTATGGGAATCGGACCCGTTCAGCTTCACAACAGACAGCATCTCGATCGTCGAAAGATTCGATAACTATGCGACGTCGAATGAACTTCTGTCCGCCTGGACGATAACACCGGATACCGGATGCGCACTGGAAATCGAAACGGAGAGCCCGCTGATCGCCGGCAACGCCATGAAATATTACTATGACAACAGCGGTGCCCTGTTCGGTTCGCAGTACTACGCCGAGGCGGGCCTTCAGATAAACAGGGACCTGAGCGAAACCGGACTCAACGTAAAAGCGATTTACCTGAAGTTCCACGGAAACTCAACCAGCGCCTACATCGACCGCATGTATGTCGCACTCGAGGACGGAACTGGCAACGCTGCTTCAGTCGCTTATCCTGACTCCAATGACTTACTCGTGGACATCTGGCACGCCTGGCGGATCGACCTGGGTGACTTTACCGGCGTCGATCTCTCGGACGTTAACATGCTTTACATTGGTTTCGGTGACAGAGACAATCCCGCCCAGACCGCTGTCGGCGTCAATTATGTCTGGTTCGAGGATATCATGCTCTATGGCAGCCGGTGTATTGAAGGAATGTCGTCCGAAACCGACTTTACCGGCGACTGCATGACCGATAACAAAGACCTCTACTACATTACCGATACCTGGCTGAACGCTTCGTATCTGATCAATGCCGTCGAACCCAACAACAATCGACTCCAGGCGTACTACGCATTCGACGAAACGACCGGCATCGACGCCGACGACAGTAGCGGCAACGGCAGAAACGCCGTCCTGGACGCTAACGGACAGGACAACTGGGACGCAGGCGGTTACAGCAACGGCTGTCTGAATTTCGACGGCACCTTCGAAGTCACCGCACCGAATTCGGTCTTCGCCGATGTCATTGATGACTTCACGATATCGTTCTGGATTAACGCCGATTGCAACGACACCCTTGACGTCCTGCGGTCACTGGAATTTTCATTCACTCAAATTGATTCCAACGACTGGGAAAGAACGGATTTCGTTCCCGATTACAACGATGCTTGCGGCCAATGGAACCATTATGCCGTCGTCAAAGATGTCACCGGTGACAATATGAGGATCTATCACAACGGCCTGCTCGTCTCGCAGAACAGGCACGCGGCATTGCCCGCGCCGGGCACCCAGGCCGGACCCACCGTCATCGGCTCGGCCGGCGGCTATTCCCACTTCCTCGGCAAAATGGACGAAATTAAAATATACGATTACCCGCTGTCGCACGGCGAGGTCCTTTACATCGCTTCCGGATCAGGCGCCTCGATCTTCCAGCCGCTCACACCCGCACTGTCCGAGGTTGACCCGGTACCCGACGGCACAATTAATCTCTTGGACTTCAGTAAAGTGGCCGAAAACTGGTTAAAAATCCAGCTTTGGCCCGATTGGTAAAACGTCTCAATGAAAAGTATTTCTGGTTAAGGGTATAAAATGAGAAGAAGAGACTTCTTAAAAGGTACAATAGGATTACTCGGTTCGACAATGTTCTCGAACAAATTAATGAATGTCACGTTAACCAAACGCCCCAACATCGTCTTCATCCTCGTCGACGATATGGGCTGGCGTGACATCGGTTACAACGTTGGTTACGGCTATTCCGGCAGCACCTACTACGAAACGCCGAACATCAACAAACTCGCGTCACAGTCCATGAAGTTCACCGATGCTTACGCCGCCTGCCCGGTCTGCTCGCCCACCCGCGCCAGCATCATGACCGGCAAATACCCCGCGCGCATGCACCTGACCGACTGGATCACGGGATGGGGCGATTCAGGCCACCCGCTCGCAGAACCCGATTGGACCAAGTATATGAAGCTCGAAGAGATCACCCTCGCAGAAGCCTTAAAAGAAGGTGGTTACACAACTGGTATGGTCGGCAAATGGCACCTTGGCAACGATGAGATTTACTGGCCCGAAAGCCAGGGCTTCGATGTCAACAAGGGCGGCTGGAAACTCGGCGCTCCCGCCGGCGGTTATTTCAGCCCCTATAACAACCCGAGACTCGACGACGGACCCGACGGCGAATACCTCACCGACCGAGAAGCCGTCGAAGCCGCCAACTTCATCGAACAGAACAAGGACAATCCCTTCTTCTTATACATGGCCCATTACACCGTGCATAATCCGCTCCAGGCCAAACAGGACCTGATCGATAAATACCAGGCCAAACCTCCGTCGGATATCCACGACCACGCCACCTACGCCGCCATGATCGAAAGCCTCGACGATGCGGTCGGCACCATCATGGATAAACTCGACGAATTGAAGCTCACCGACAATACCGTTGTCATATTCTACTCGGATAACGGCGGTTGGCATGTCGCGACCGACAACAGTCCCTTAAGAGGTTTCAAAGCATACGGCTACGAAGGCGGCATCCGCGAACCGCTGCTGATCAAATGGCCCGGTGTCGTCGCGCCCGGCTCGCAGTGCAATGTCCCCGTCTCAAGTCCGGACTTCTATCCCACGATTCTCGACATGGCCAACCTGCCTCTGCGGCCCGACCAGCACATCGACGGCGAAAGTCTGATGCCGCTGCTAAAACAAACAGGACCGTTAAAAAGAGAAGCGATCTTCTGGCATTACCCGCACTACCACGTCGACAACAACGAGCACGGCCCCTTCGGTGCCGTCAGAAAAGGCGACTACAAGCTGTTGGAATTCTACGAGGACATGAGCGTCGAACTCTACAACCTCATCGACGACATCGGCGAAACACAGGACCTCTCAGCATCCATGCCCAACAAGGTCAATGAACTTCGTGACCTGCTCCACGCATGGAGAAAAGAAGTTGACGCACAAATGCCGACACCAAAATAAATACCGAAAGGATTATGGTGATCTTAAATCCCAAAATGCAAACAAACATATATTTAGCCCCCGGTGGCACCAGGGATTTTTTACCGTCCACCCGGTCATCCCGAGCCAAGTCCAGGGATCGGTTCAA
>CAZNET010000327.1:1555-3985 GCA_964571885.1 uncultured Pirellulales bacterium | reverse complement strand
TGACCTTCATTGACCGGATTCCCGGCTCGGATACTTTTAATCACATCAGCATGTTCCTGCTGATAGGGATTGGGATAATCATCGGCTTCGCGGCTTGTTTTATAACTGTAGGTTTTCGCGCCTTCGATCTTGCCAGTAAAATGGTCTGTCATGGTACGTCCCTTGGAGCCGGTGACATATTCTGCGACATGCTCGTAACAATTGGCCATCTGCCGGCACATGCTCAAAACCCTGGCTCCGTTTTCATATTCGAATTCGACCGAGAAGTGGTCGTAAATATTACCATATTGCGGTTCGGTCCGCACCTGTCTGCCTCCGATGCCCACACATTTGACCGGATGACTGCCGATGGCCCAGTTCAAAACGTCGATATTGTGAACGTGCTGTTCGGCAATGATATCGGAACTGAGCCAGGTATAATAATACCAGTTGCGGATCTGCTTTTCCATTTCGGACCACTGGGGCTCGGGTTCATTGTAGAATCCCCACTGGCGTACGAAGCTGCCGAGCCAGAAGCACTGACCGCCCACGATCTCGCCGATATCCCCATTATGGATGCGTTTGATGATATCAATATAATGTTTCTGGTGTCGCCGCTGGGTACCCGCTCCGACCGCCAGGTTCTTCTGCCCGGCCAGTTCTGCGCTTTGAAGCACCGAACGAACCCCGACAGGATCGACCGCGACGGGCTTTTCGATAAAAACGTTCTTGCCCGCTTCGACCGCGGCCCTGAAGTGCATCGGCCGAAAATGAGGCGGTGTGGCGAAGATCACGTAATTGACATCCGACGCCAGCAGTTTTTTATGGGCGTCCCACCCGACGAACTTCATGGCCTCGTCAACCTGTATGTGATCTGTGTTTGTCCAGGGCCGGTGCTCGCTCCACCGCCCGGGTTCGGTGGTTATCGTGGTCAATTCCTTCAAGGACGACTCGATCTTGTCGGCAAACAGGTCCGCCATCGCCACCAGGTTCACGTTTTTGGAAGAATTGATCGCGTTTTTGACCGCCCCGGTGCCGCGGTTGCCGCAGCCGACCAGGCCTATGCGGATCTCATCCGAGCCGGCCGCGTAAGCCCCGTTTAAGTTGATCCCCAACGTCAGCAGTGATGCAGAGGCGGTTGCCGTTTGGACAAACTTTCTGCGTGACATTTTATCTGTATTGTTGTGCATTTGCATTTTTAACTCCTGACCGAAAATGTTTCAATTAAAAATCATCGCATTTACGATAAGCTTCAATGACCGCCGTTTCACCGGCTTTGCCGGGCCTGCTGTTGCCGTGTTCCATGCCGACGATCCCTTTATACCCTTTTTTGTGAAGCCATTTGAATACATTTCTGTAATTGATCTCTCCGGTCGTGGGTTCTTTTCTTCCGGGATTGTCACCGACCTGGATATAGGCGATCTGATCCCACGCCTGTTCCATGTTAGGTATCAGGTTGCCTTCGCTGATCTGCATGTGATAGAGGTCATCGAGGACTTTTACCGAAGGGCTGTCAACCGCTTTGCATATGTGGTACGCCTGCGGAATCGAAGACAGAAACAATCCCGGATGATCGGTCCAGTGATTTAATGGTTCTAAAACCATCACCACACCTGCCGGTTCATACAGTTCGGCACAATATTTTAGATTTTCTATCATATACGCAGTCTGATAATCCCAGGGCATCGACTGGTCGATGCAGCCGGGGACAACGGTAACCCATTTGGCATTGACCCGTTTGGCGATCTCCAGTGATTTTTTTACTTCTCGAAGGATCTTTTCCCGCTCATTATTTTTGTTTTGCACGAAGGTCGGCCGGCCGAATTCCATATACGCAATAAATACGCCCAGCGTCATACCAAGTTGATCAAGCGTCTTTGCGATTTTATTCTGATCTTCAACTGATCGACGAAACAAGGTATTATCTTCGAGGGCCTTAAAACCCACATCGGCCATAAACTTCAACTGGTCGACCAGATCTTTGCCGGCGTGTTCTTCAAACATGCCGAAATGAGGTGCGTAATTCAGTTTGAACGGTCCTTTTTCAATGTCAGATTGTGCTTTTGATTCGGAAGCGGTCATGGCAGCAGCTCCTGCGGCTAATGAGGTTTGAATAAATGCTCGGCGGTTCATTTTTTGCTCCTTAAAAAATCTAACCGTAAATGAGTACATTGCCTTTACAGCAAATGCGCTATTTTGCCAAAACATATGGAAATAATCAAGCGGTTTTCCTTTATCCTTGTAAATTGCATGTAAATACATATATTAATGCATAAAATAAGAATATTACTATAAAATCTCATTAATGAGCAAAGGAGATGACATGAAACCGAAACTGGTTATGGTTGGTGCGGCCGGCAGGATGGGTAAGTTAATCCTGTCTCTTGCTTTACAATCAGATAGCTTTGAATTAACAGGTGCCTTAGAAAGTGGTGACCATCCGGCCATTGG
>CAZNET010000327.1:0-1545 GCA_964571885.1 uncultured Pirellulales bacterium | reverse complement strand
GCTCTTGCCGGCCTTTCGCCGGTCAATATAAAAATAGACAGCAGCTTTCCTGAAAAGGCGGATGTGGTTATTGATTTTTCTCTTCCTACGGGTGCTGATGCGGTGATTGATTTTTGCACAGAAACCAAATTGGCTCTTGTGATGGGTACGACAGGCTTGAGTGACAACCAAAAACAGAAGATCGAATCCGCGTCAAAATCCATCCCCGTCATTTACGGAACGAATATGAGTGTCGGAATGAATGTGCTGTTTAATCTGGTGGGCAAAGCGGCCGCGATGCTCGGGGACGAGTACGATATTGAGATCGTCGAACAGCATCATCGATTCAAGAAAGATGCCCCAAGTGGTTCGGCTTTGACGCTCGCGGAAAAAATTTGTAAAAACACCCGACGCAACTATCCTGATTGTCTCGTATTCGGAAGAAATGGCAAAGATGCTTTACGCGAAGAAAATACTATCGGCATTCATGCCATTCGGGCGGGGGGGATAGCGGGCATTCATGATGTCATTTACAGCAGTGTCGGCGAGACCGTAACATTGAGTCACCGGGCGCATGGCCGGCAGGGCTTTGCCAACGGTGCGATCCAGGCCGCGAAGTGGCTGGTCGGTAAAGAGCCGGGACTTTATACCATGGCGGATGTCCTCGGGTTGAAATAAAATCTTTTTTTAGAGGAGACTTGAAATGAAAGGCTATAAGATCATTTTGATTTTATGTTGTGTTCTGGTCTTTTCGATTGTGACCTTCGCGAAAGATAGTTCCATCAATCGTTTTTCAAATGATGTCGAATTTATGTCAAAATATATCGATGTTATTGTATTGTCAGATCCCGGCAGCCCGGCAAAGATCGCGGTCTCGGCAAACCTGCAGGCAAGGATCATGACCAGCACCGCCGACAATAATGACGGGATGAGTTTCGGCTGGATCAATCGGGACTTATTGGAATCGGAGAAAACGCTCGAACACATCAATGCTTACGGCGGAGAAGACCGCTTCTGGATCGGCCCGGAAGGCGGGCAGTTCTCGATTTTTTTCAAAAAAGGCGTGCCTTTCGATTTTGAGCACTGGTTTACACCGGCCTGTATCGACACCGAACCGTTCGATCTTATCTCGAAAACACAGTCGCAGGCGGTTTTTAAGAAAACCTGTCAACTAATTAACTATTCCGGCACGGCTTTCGATGTCAATATCACCAGGAAAATAAATGTTATCAACCGCGAGCAGGCCGCCGAATTTCTGGAGATAGATAAACCTGAGAACATTCAACTGGTCGCTTTCCAATCTGAAAACACCATGACCAACGCGGGCAATAAAGCCTGGACGAAAGAAACGGGGTTGCTGTCCATATGGATACTCGGCATGTTCAATCCTTCGCCCGGCACCACTGTGGTGATCCCGTTTAAGAGCGGTCCGGAAATGAAAGATACAAAGCCGGTCAATGTTTACGAAAGCTTCAATACATTATCCGATGACCGTTTAATCGTGAAGGATCATATAGTGTTTTTCAGGGCTGACGGTAAATACAGAAGCAAAATAGGATTGTCACC
>CAZNET010000326.1:0-3992 GCA_964571885.1 uncultured Pirellulales bacterium | reverse complement strand
GTCGATACAAGAAACGAATTTGAAAAAGCCAGCGAAAACGGTATCCCCGGAAAAAAATTATTTCACGAACACGTTCATATGACCTTTCAGGGAAATTATATCTTAGCAAAAACCGTCTTTGAAAAAATAGATGAGCAATTACCTGAAACAATTAAAATAACAAAAGCCGAGAATTACAAAGCTTTGTCAGAAATTGAGCTGCAAAAATTGCTCGCGTATACTCCTCTGGATCAATACAGGATCACCGAGCGGGTGATCAATATTTTTCTAAAAAAACCACCGTTTACTAACTGGCTTTATTATGATGAAATTCTAAAACAACGAGAAGAAAAACTCTATAGCCTCGAACCTGCCGTTTCAACGGATCAGGTTCGCATTTCCCTTGGAGTCTATCGCTGGTCGATCGCCCAATCACCATCGGATACAACCCTCAGATTCAGATACGCCGAGCATCTTATAAACGAACTAAAAGATTTTTCGAATGCCGAACAGCAATTTCGTTTTTTAGAAAAAAATTATCCACCTTATTATTTGACATTATTACGGTTATCAACGCTGACACTGAACAGAGGTGACATCAATGCGGCTATTCAGTATTGCGAGCGGGCAATCGAACTGAATCCCGCGTATTCCGGCTCATATTATCAACTGGCGAGGATTTATTATCAAACTGCAAAAATGGACGAAGCGATTACCTATTTCAAGCATGCTCTTATCTATCAACCGGATTATTTATCGGCTTATAATCTGCTGGGGCAGATTTATTTTAGCCGGGGCCAATTTGAACAAGCTATTGAAACTTATCAAAAAGGTTTGAAATATGCCCCGGACAATCCAACCCTGAACTGCAATCTGGGATTTATATTTGCAAAGACCAACAATACATTCAAAGCGATCACCCATCTCGAAAAAGCTCTCGAAACCGATCCAAACATGACCGACGCCCGTAACGTGCTGAATTCTATTAGACGTTAGAAAATAAAATTTCTGATTAATTTTTCAAGGCCAATAGGCGGACACCGCAATTATAAGCCATATTCCGAGGCCGATGATAAATTTGCCGGTTTTTCCAATCAAATCGCCTACGCCGGCTCCGAGGCCGAACCTGAAAGACTCATGCAAATCCTTGCCGCAAAGCAGTTCAACGCCGATGGTCCCCACAGCCGCACCGCAGCATGCCCCAAACAAAGTTCCTATGATGGGGAGCGGAATAAGAAAGGTGCCGAAAAACGCACCGGCAATGCTGCCGATGATCGCTGCCATCGACCCGAACCAGGAAGCGCCCGCTTTTTTCGCGCCGGTCATCCCTGCAAAAAACTCAACGATTTCCCCGATGACAGCGAGAATGACAACAATCACGATAACCGGAACTGAAAAAATGCCGTCATCGTATCTCCACCAGGTCAAAGAACAAGCCGAAATGATCATCAGCCAGTTGCCCGGCAGGCCGAATAACACCAGTATCAGCCAGAACGCATTCAATATGATCAGCAATGTCACCCAGAAATAGATCATGGTTTATTCAAAACCGTCCGCTTTAATGTCAGAACAGAAGCAAACGCCAAAGCCGCTGTTTCGATCCTTAATATCGTGTCCGTTAATTGCACACCGACCGCCCCTCTCTTTTGCAGCAAATAAGACTCCTCTTCAGTCAATCCCCCTTCAGGCCCGACAACAAAAACCACATCAGACTCACCAAACAGCCAATCCGTGAGTGATTCGGCATTTTCCTTTAGTGAACCGTATAAAAGCTGACATGCCCAAAGACGGTCGTCATTTATAAATTTTGTTAAGGCTGAGGGATTATCGATGGCCGGTAAAAAATTTCTTCCGGATTGTTTGGCCGCTGAAATCGCGATACGTCGCCATCGGTCAATGGTGCCGACATTTTTAGGCTGCTTTACCGTTCGCTCGAAGATAACCGGTACGACCCTGTCGATACCAAGTTCAGTGCATTTTTCGATCACCAGTTCAAAGCGGTCCTGCTTGGCAACGCTCACCGCCGCGGTTATTTGAGGCGCAGTCGGCTTAGTAATTGATGTTACTTTACTAACATCCAATGTTACCTTCTTGTTTTTGGCTTGTATGATTGTCGCAACCGCAAGGATTCCTTTCCCGTCAAACAGCTCAACTTCACTGCCTTTATCGAGCCGATATACCGATGCGCAATGATGCGCCTCTGAACCGACAAGCTCGGCCGAAGAATCTCCAATATGTTCACAAAAGAAACGATGCAATTTCATAGCAGTAAAGAATAATAAAAATAGTGCGGATTGTAAAAAGAAATGGCAGTAAAAAAACGTCTGGAAAATTAATCCTTTTCTTGCAGAAAAACAAGGATATCCTCGGCGGTAAAATAGGATTGAGTATATACTGCTGTCAAAGGTTCGGCTGTTATCATTTCTTTGACAAGCTCAATCATTTTTGAGGAAATATCGCTTGTAAAAACATCTTTATCCAAAGATACGGAGTGTTTGAGCTTCTCATCCAGAATATCCATTTGCTCAGAAAGAAAATGCATCAGAGAGTTCAGATATTCGCTGTATTCTTCGGTATTGCTTGAATACTCTTTTATCTTCGTCAAGGTACCGTCAATATCCGAAACCAGATCGAAACTGTTTTTATCAACCCGCAAATCTTTGGCGGGAAATCTCAAAAAATCGCCACCGGTATCCATAAACCACATAGGCCTGCCATGGTCACTCAGATAATAATTTGTGCGGTAATTGGTTATTTTTCCATAATAATTGGCGGAATTGGTAACACTGTTGATTTCGTCTACTAATGTCTCGATACCTTGCTGCATTTCCTTAAGTTCCCCCCTGCTGCTGAGACCTTTTTCCGCCTGTTCAGCAAGCGTCTGGATTTGCTTTAACTTCAAGTGGATCGAAGAAACAGATTCGGCGAATTCCTGAGTGACCGAAACAATCTCAGTGACATCATGGATGGCTTGAAAAACAGCGGCGATATTTACATCGAGATATTCCCGAATGGTCGCGACGGCTTTGTCATCGCCTGTTTTAAAGTAGGTTCCCTCGGACCAGTTATAATTTTCACCATACATCCACTGTGCAAATCCTGTATCTGTCACACTGCTGATACCGCTCACAATTTATCCTGCCGCCAAAACAGTTAACGAAGAAAATCAATCAGCCTTCCTGACATTGTTCGATAGTATCTTTGAGCAACTGCAATACGGTTGCACTATCCACATTTGTCTGACGGGCGAAAAGCTCTTCGATCTCTTGTTCTGTCATTTGCGAAGCATGAGATGCCACTTCCCTGGCCAGGTCAAAATCGAATTGATCGGGTTTAATGCCCAGATCATTATAAATATCGAACTCGATCAATCGGATCATATTTTCGAGGTTTTCAACCTTCGTATTGAGATAACCGCTGTAATATTCCGCTTCGCTGACTTTTGATTGTATCGCCCACAACACTTCATCGGCATCGGAGGTCAGATCCAGCCCTTCCGTATCAATGCTCAAATCTGTTGGATCGACATCGATTGAAGATTTATTTCCGATGGAAATTGTTATAGGCAATCCTTCCGAACTAAACAATTTGTTTGAGTTATATTCGGTCTCAAAAACCAAATCGTTAATTTCACCGGCTAACTGCTCAAACTCGGTCTGTATATCTTCAAGTTCCTCAGGCAAAAATGCACCTTCGGACGCACTTTGAACCAGCTGCTGCATCTGATCATATTTATCAGAAATACAGTCAGCTTCTTCGGCAAACATCCTGATAACAGAAACAGCCTCGTCCGCGTATTTCTGATTCTGCAAATCCTGCTGGAGTTTGCCTTCATTTAAATACCGAATGACCGCCTGAGCTTCATCGCTTAGGAGGGCGGTCCCTTCTTCTTGCTTGGAAATGCTTGAAGTTTGAGCACCGGTGATAACATGAGCACTAAATGCGATTCGAACTAAATTGCCTAATTCCATAATTACTCCCCCAAATCAGGCTTCTTAATTGTTGTCAATAAA
>CAZNET010000325.1:0-3993 GCA_964571885.1 uncultured Pirellulales bacterium | reverse complement strand
ACATCGCATGTTGATAACCGCACGTTGTCTCGGCTTCAATTGTTTCATTGCGCTAAAGACAAGTTCCTTCAATTCATGCCCGACCATCTGAGCTACCGCTGCCTGTTTGTCCAATTTACCGAACCGTTCTTTCCGCTCCTGGGCCATCCGGATTGTGGCTTTTTTATGTAAACGGTCCTTCCTTCGTTTACCCAGGATTTTGTTAAGGGCAATCTTAAACATCCAAGGTAAAAATTTATCAGCCTCTTTTAGTTCGTTCAGTACTTTTAACATGGTTGCTATCGTATCCTGTACAATGTCTTCTGTATCAACTTCCGACAACGTATAACGATATACATACGGATACAGACGTACACTCGCCGCCTCGGCTAAGCGATGCAGACTTTCCTCATCGCCGAGTTGAGCTTGCCTAACCAAGCCGGCGTAATCTATATCCATATTTTCTGTCATTGACCGTTCTAACTATTAAAGATAGATATTTCCCGAAAAACTAACGGTTTTTTTTTCGCTTTTTTCCATTTTTTTCAATAATGACCGTTTTCACGTCTTTTGTAAAGAAAAACCAATGAAAATGCTTTGAATCAACATTTTTCTTAAAAATACAGCAAACTCCACGAACAAAATCAACCTGCCCCGTATGACCGTAATGGTTGAAAAGTAAAAAGGTTTTTCCTTTGTGAAAGGACGGAAAAATGCTGAACACAAAATATACCGGAAAACTCGAATTGCTGGGTTCGGGCATATACACAAGCAATTTCGTATCACGAAGGTCCTTGATCAAGATAGGCGACAAAAAAATAAAAAATGTGATGACCTCAGACTATCTTGACAGCTTTCTGCAATCTGAAGTTGATGACGAAAATGACTCAAGCCTCTCCGTTGGTTGGATCATGTTTTACCGTTGGCTTTTGGCTCTGAAGCACGAAGGTCATACGGAAAGGCAGGGCCTGTTCATGTTCTGCTGTGGGATGTTAACGCATCTGATTGTGATGGCGCTGGCGGCCGGTTTAGGCGGAGCGATCATCGCTGAACTCGTCTCACCGGGACTGGGGGCACTTGTCGCTTCTGCTGTCGGAATATTCTGGCTTATTACTTCCGTGATCAACGTCAAAGCCTGGCTCATGCCGAAACTCTGACAGGTCGTTCTGAACCGATCACAGATTTGCCAAGTTTGAACGAACAATAAAAAAGCGACACCGATCGGAATCGATCGATATCGCTTCAGGGCCGGATGTTAGTAAAAGCTCGGATTAAAGTTCTTTGATCCAGATATTTCTCCATCGGACCTGTGCGGGCGGGTCGCCTTTGAAACTGTGGACCTGCAGGCCGATATAGCCTTTTTTGTCCATATCGTCACGCAGGTCGGATATCTGTTTGCCGTTGACCCACGTCTGGTAGTGATCGCCTTTACAAACGATGTAGTACGAGTTCCATTGATCGTTTTTGAAGATGTTGAGTTTCTTTTTCTCTTCACGCTGTTTTTGTGAATTGAGCCATCTGCTGCGTCTGGCTTCATCCCAGATGAATCCCGCCATGCCGTCGGTTGAAATTTCGACCTGCGGGCCGTATAGTCTGCCGTTCATCACATCTTCTTTACTGTGACTGCGAACCTGACAGCCGGAATTCAGACGCGAATCCACTTTGACCTCGAACTTCAGTTCGAAGTCACTATATTTCTTCTTCGGGCACAAAAACGAATTCGGGCTGCCTTTTACCGTCGTGCCAAGAATCGTTCCGTTATCGACTTCGTAGGTTGCTTTGCCGTTGATCTGCTTCCAGCCATCGAGGTTTTTTCCGTTAAATAATTGTACCCAGCCTTCTTCCATCGGACATTTATCGCTGCGGTACGGACAATTTACGGGACAATTTTGTTGGCATGATGATAACAGTAAAACAAGAGAAATTAGAATAAAAATCTTAAACTGCTTCATGTTAAACTCCTTAACAAAAACATATAAACAAAAGTTTTTCATCTATTAAAAATATATATGAATTAAACATTAAAGTCAATATATTTTAGGTGGAGTGAATTATAACTGAACTTTTGGTATTTTTTGACTCAGTATTTCGCATCCGTGGTCAGTGATCAAAACATCGTCCTCGATACGAATCCCCAGTTGGCCCGGTATATAAATCCCCGGTTCGATGGTAATTATCTGGCCGGCCTTTAATTCAGAAGCGTCATTCGGTGCAATAATCGGCTTTTCGTGAATATCCAATCCCAGACCGTGGCCGGTGCCGTGACCATAAACAGGAAAACCGGAATCGGCTATTCTTTTTCTCGCCGCTTGATCGACTTCGACGGCACTGACACCAGCTTTGACTTTTTCGATCGCTGCCTGTTGCGCAGACAAAACCGTTCTATATGCCTTTTTATATTTCGCGGACACCTTACCAACGGTAAAACAGCGCGTCACGTCGCAGCAGTATCCGTTGTGTTTAGCACCGAAATCGATCAGTACGGTGTCGTTTTTCTTCAGTTTTGTTCGGCCCGGTTCGTAATGCGGATTCGAGGCGTTGGCACCGAAGGCAACGATGGTTTCAAAACTCGCCGCGGCATCGGCTTTTCGCATCTCAAATTCCAGCCTGCCCGCCAGTTCGTTCTCGGTGGTACCCGGTTTGAGATATTTTCTCAATTTCTCGAATGCGTTCGCCGCGGCATTGACGGCTGTTCGTATTGTTTGAATTTCATCTTTATCTTTGATCTGTCGAATTTCCTCGACAAGACCTGAAACGGTTTTAGTCCGCTTGACCATTTTTTTCATTATTCGGGTGTAAAGTTCAAGCGAGATATCTTTCTCCAAAGCAACTATTTTTACTGAGGTCAATCTCCCGGCCAGTTCCACAAACGTATCAACCAAGGCTTTTTTCCTTTCGATAATCCTACAGTTGCAACACTGTCTTTGAGCCTGTTCGGTGTACCGGCTGTCGGTCATAAGATAAACATTTCTCGCTGTAATGAGCGCCCAACTGTCGCGGCCCAGAAATCCTGTCAGATATGTAACGTTGGCAGGCCTGGTCAAGAGCAGCGCATTTGCATTTTTTGCTTTTATTTTTTCGATTGTCCGGCGGAAACGAATTTTTATCATCTCTTTTTTCATATCAAAGTCCAATAGTATCAACTTTGATTGATTATAAATAAAAATCCACATTTGTTCTCTGAAAAAATCAGGATTTTTTGGCTGAGTAATTTGTTTCCCGTCGTATTAGTTATTATAGTTTGTATAGTAAGGACCGGCTGGGGGGCAGCCGAAAAAAAAGTGACGACTTAAAAATGTTTTCCGCGAGGGTGAAAAATTAAAGTGACTGACAAGATCAGTCCGGACGGCTTAAAGCCGTCCTTTTTTATAACCGCTTCGTGCCGATGGTGTTCAAGATAAATAACATATAGCATCTCATCGATCCCTGCGATTCAAACGTTCAGAACGGTTTTGCGTTTTTCATCGGTTATTCAAACCGAATCGGTAGTGTTCTTAAATAGTAAGATCGACCTCAGGCTGAAAGCGGTTTTTCGGGCATTGGTTTTAAATCAGTCAGGTCGGCAATGTTGACCGGTTTTCCTGATTCGATACTTTTTCTCGCGGCGACTCCGACGAGGATGGACATGGCGCCGTCGCGTGTGCCGGCGGCCTGACCGTAGATATCTTTTGCCTCTGGTGTCCTGAATAATTTATTTTTCATCAGGATATCGCCGCCGCCGTGGCCGCCTTTTCCGTGCGGGATGTTGATCAGCTCGGTCTGGCCGAAATTTTTTGTCAATCTCAATTGGTCATAGGGCTCCTTCGGCCAGGGCTGTCTTTCGTGGATCCACGCTTCGAGCCTTCCCTTTGTGCCGTTAAATGCAATTCGGTACCCCTCATACGGAGAATAGGTCGTCAGGGAATAGCTGACCTGGACCTTGTTGGCGTACTTGATCTGCACGGCCATTTTGTCGTAGATATTGATATCTTCTTTCCAAACGCAGCCGTCACGCAGATAGCCGTCATGGTGCTC
>CAZNET010000324.1:3646-3997 GCA_964571885.1 uncultured Pirellulales bacterium | reverse complement strand
CTTTGCCAACGGCGGGCAGGTGGTCAGTATTCGTGACCTGAGATTCTCGGGCACGGTTACAGCCTATTACAGTTCCAGCGGCAACAGCGTGACCACCCTGCTTGACAGTACCCTGACAGGTTCGGGCGGCGCATCGTCTCTACCGGCGGTTAATAACACGGCCGGCGCGCTGTTCGCGCGTAACCTGACGACTTCGGGATATGATATGGCGATTAACAATGCGGCCGGCCACGGCGGCGATGTCACCGGCGATATCGCGACCGAGTTTGTTTCGCATAATGTCAACACGCTGTTCGCGTGGACACAGTCCACCTCGCTGAACCTGCCGATTCAGGAAACCCCTGAAATCGC
>CAZNET010000324.1:0-3636 GCA_964571885.1 uncultured Pirellulales bacterium | reverse complement strand
GCCTGGGAGCAGAATTTCAGCAACTGGGCGAATGTTCTTGATTACGGCGCCAATTACAACGACAGCACGGACGATACCTCGGCCATTCAGGCGGCGGTCGATTCGGGTAAGAACACCGTTTACTTCCCGAGAAATCCTTCGGGAACCAATTACACCATCAACGGTTCGGTCCAGATCCGCGGCAGTGTCGAAAGGATCCTGGGCTGTCTGTCAGGCGGTACCGTACCGTCAGGCTCGACACCGGCCTTTAGGCTGGTTAACAGCGCCGGTTCGCCTTCGGTTGTGGTCTTCGAACAGTTCCGCCACTTCGGATATAATGCTGTTCCGATCGTCGGAAACGAATCGAGCGGCCGAACATTGGTTATTAAGAACTGCAGAGCCACCAACGGAACATTCACCGGCACCGGTGATGTTTTCGTTGAGGATATCTGCGGCAATATCAACGGCCAGTGGTTCTTTAACAATCAGAATGCCTGGCTGAGGCAGTTCAATGTCGAGACCCGCAACGGCTGGACGCACACGATCAATGACGGCGGCAGCGTATGGTGTCTCGGTTACAAGACCGAGAATTACGGTGTGCTGTGGGAGACCAAGAACGGCGGAGAGACCGAGATCTGCGGTCACTTCTCCTACTCGGGTCTGTTCGGCGACTGCGGCAATACGCCGATGTACATCGTCAATGAATCGGCCTTGTCAACCACCATGGGCGAAGCCCATTACAGCTCAAACACCAAGTACAATGTCCTGGTGGAAGAGAAACAAGGCGGCGTAACCCATGAATTGCAGGCGGGTTCTCTGCCCGGCCGTGCCGGCGGAAGGATGATCCCGCTGTATGTGGGCCATCCGCAGCCATAGTAATTTATTAACGTATCGTCATATTTGACGGTATGAAAAACAAAAAGCCCGGCAGTTTTGCCGGGCTTTTTTATTGTTCTTTGTGATACAAAGATGTCACTATAGCAAAAATGACACCCAACTTGCGTAACATGCTCAAGATGCAGAAATTAAGTTAGTCTTTGTGTTGAAGTGACTTAAACTTAAATACCTGCTTAGTAAAAGTTCTTAAAAAGGGCGTTATCTCATATAGTCCAGAGGTTTTTGGTTAGTAAATCTGACCATCGAATTTTGTGTCGGTAGGTCTTTAATTAAAAAGCAATCATTGCTTTATTTGAATTAGTTTGTATCTTTATACTGATTATTTAAATAATCCGTGAATTATTTAGATTGCGCATACACAACCTATTTACAAGTTAATTTTTTAGGGTTTATGAGGCAGATTAAGTGTCCATGCGCAACGGCTTTTAATGTTATGAAAAAGATTCGCAAATCCGAGTGCACCGACAATAAACACTAAATAAAAGAAAAATAAGTAAAGTGGTATGACAGCACAACAAATAATTTCATTTGCCTTTTTACAGCATGTTATAAAAGCGTTTATATTGACCACAAAAAATAACAAATAACCGGTAACCACTACTGGGAGAGAAGTCATTATAAAAAATGCACAGAGCAATTTATGTAGTATTTTTGACTTTATATTTGATATTTCTTTTTCTTCAATCTTTAATGATTTTTGAAACCCTGGATTTTTCATTATCTTTGTTGCTGTTTTCAATAAAGGCTGATAGGCGAATATAACAATACCTGAGGCCATCGAGATTTTTAACCATCCTGAAAATGTTTTGCCGGCGAGAAATGCAGAGGATATTATTTCCCGAACATCATAAAATGATTTGGCTTTAGATTCGAACTGTAAGAATAAAAAGAGCAGGTAAATTATAGTTAGCACGCCTGCTGAATATATAAAAGCGGCTAAAATAAATTGCCTTAAGGTTGGATAATGGGCGGGAATCACATCGTTGATATTGTTTACAGATGCAGACCTTTCATGGTTAACGACGCGCCTGCGATAATCCCGTGATAGCTGCCTATTTGGTCTGGGAAAAAGATTTTGGGCTTTTTGATTTCCATTGGCGGCTGATGAAAAAATTTTTTCAAGATAAGGTTTTCTCAATCGCTGACGTTTTGTGAAAGCCTCTCGATATATTTTTGACTGACAAAAACAGTACCTCGATGCCAGCATGTTGATAAATGTTCTTTTTTCAGGTGATTTGAAACTGTCAACCTGAAAAAAGTTCGGATCTCCTGCCTTCAGTTTCCAATCCAGAGTTCGGCGTTTAATAAAATCTGCCGCCATGAATACAGCCGGTGTCAATGAAACAAAACTGATTGTCGCCGACGGCAAAACTTTATTCGGGGAAGCAGAAGAACAGACCCGGGCCAGAGCCTGTTCCACCGTAAGGCCTGTATAACGAGCGATTACTTTTCGTTTCACAGGGTTGGCTTCTAACCGTTGAGCCTTGATAATTATTTGTGCGTCAATACGGCGACGATCTGATACTAACCGATCTAATTCTTTATAGCTTATCCGCAATAGACTGCATAGATCCTTTCTCAAGTCACGCTGGGGTGTTGGGTCTTTTGTATAAAGATCGAGCAGGCAGGCATTTTGGGGAACGTCAAAATCATGAAGAGAAATCATATATTTTGTTAAATCGGTACCGCCGTTTACCAGCACACTTGCCAGTTCAGTCTGAAGCACACGACGAGAATTTACGTTATCCAGGCAGCAAAATACATATCCGAGACGATCCCGCGACAGTTCGACAAAACGTTCAAAATTCATTTTGTAAGCAAACACATGCGTTTTTGCATTGAGTGTTTTCATATACTGTTGAGCATGAATAACCTTTGGGGTTCTTATGTCCTTATCGGGTTTAGAACTGGTAAACAGGCGTTCTTCATTGCTTCGCTCGATGATGTCATTATCGACCATATCTAATGATAATTGGGCTTCTTTTAGAGCAGAAAGTATGTAATTGCAAGCGCTTCCAATTGCTCCCAGACCAATAATAACCGCGTGTCCCAGATAAATATTTTTCGGCAAAGAGGGATTTGCCGCTTTTGGATTATTAACCGAAAAATCGAAACTCGATACAGTTGTTCTTTTGTCGAGGGGCTCAATAAGTAATTCATTGTCCTTTATCGGCAGCCATAAATGTTTAATAATTTCAGTGCTGCCGAGAGATGCGGCTAATATAATCCCCAGCGGATTCCCGCAGTCTCTTAAACGCTCCCTGTTTCCTGAGGGATTTACAACGGCATGCCAGTTGTTCGAACCTAACGTGACGGCTTTAGAAGATTTTGCCGATTGAGAACCGACAAATAAACCCAGGTCATAAGCGTTACCAGGTCTCGCATAATCTCTTATGGGATGGTCATTCTGCACAGCAGCCAATGCCCAGGTGAAATCTCTGATGCTTTTTCGCAGTTTTTCTCCAGCGGGTAAAAGGGGCATATTCGGCAGGACGTCTATGCCTTCAGGGATATCTAAATATATTCTCGGGGCCAGCGGACCCATACGTGCCAGGATATTAACTGCTGTAATAACCGCAATTTGTCCCAGACGTGTAGCGGCCTGTCTCCTGTTGATACCAATGACAATTGATCGTTCACGAAGAAATGCTTTTATTTCATCAGAATTTCTCCCAAGTGTTTGTGACGCAAGTAAATCCGCTCTGCTTTGATTATCGATATAAAATTTCATTGAAATACTTCATCTTCAAATTATGACTT
>CAZNET010000323.1:0-4006 GCA_964571885.1 uncultured Pirellulales bacterium | reverse complement strand
ATCCGTCTGGCGAGGGGTTATACGGGAAGGGATATCATTATCAAAATGGCGGGGTGTTATCACGGTCACAGTGATTGCCTGCTTGTCAATGCCGGTTCGGGAGTAGCCGAACACGGGACCGCTTCAAGCGCAGGGGTTCCGTCGGGGATCGCAGAATTGACGATCGTCGTGGATTATAACGATATCGAAGCGGTGAAAGAGGTTTTTTCAAGGTATCCGGGTAAGATCGCGGGAATTATAGTTGAGCCGATCGCGGCGAATATGGGTGTTATTTTGCCTCAAGAAGGTTATTTGGAATCACTTAGGGAAATCTGCAGCGCGGAAGGATCGGTTTTAATTTTCGACGAAGTGATTACCGGTTTTCGTGTGGCGCATGGCGGCGCTCAGGCGCTCTACGGTGTTGAAGCGGATATTACGTGTCTGGGCAAGATCATCGGGGGCGGTTTGCCTTTGGCGGCCTTTGGCGGTCGTGATGAGATCATGCATCAGCTTTCTCCTGTAGGGCCGGTGTATCAGGCCGGGACGTTGAGCGGCAATCCGCTGGCGACGGCGGCGGCGAACGCGACACTGGGAATCCTTCTCCAGGGCAATCCTTATCAACGGCTTGAAGAAAAGTCAAAAATGCTTGAGAAGGGATTTATCAGAGCCGCTGAGCGAGCGTCTATCGATGTAACAATCAACCGTGTCGGTTCACTAATGAGCTGTTTTTTTACTCAAGGCCCCGTCATGACTTTTGATGATGTATGCCAAAGTAACCTTTCACAGTTTAAAAAATATTATATTGAAATGTTAAACCGGGGCATTTATCTGGCTCCGAGTGCTTATGAGGCGATGTTTATCAGCTTAGCTCACAGTACTGAGGATATTGAATGTACAATATCGGCGGCTGAAAACGCTTTTTTGCAGCTCAATGACAAATAAGGCGTTCATTATGACAAAAAAAAAGGAAAAAATAAATTTCTTGCACATGTTCAGCGCCGATAAGATAATAGCAGTTGTTATATAATTATTGATACAAAAGGATTTTTATGGAATTTGAAGACTATCCCAATCACGAAGTAAGGAGAGACGCAATGAATGAAGGCCAAAGTCAGCAAAAAGATCTGATCGACACGACGGATTGTCTCGAAGCTATCTCTGTTTTCAAAGGGTGGAAGAATATTTTTTTCATTTTCTGCCTGTTGACACTTCTGGTGCTTCAGCTTTGTTTCTGGCTGGTCGATACCGGAGCTGTCGAAATGGAAGAGAAGACGGCATCGTCTCAAGTTATCGCCGAACAACCACAAGAACAGTCGCCGTCCACGGAGGCAAAAGACATCAACGAGGTGGTCGCGGACGCGATGAAACGAGTGACGGCCGATGTTAATGCGTCCACGGCAGCTTCAGCGCCATCGCCGGAGAAGAAGGAATCCGAGGGTGCGATCCATTTGACGATCCATTTTCGTTATATCGCCCGTACGATCCGCTTTTGTAATTATTTATTAATCCTTACGGCAATTTTATACTGTTTAACTATTTTATTTGCACTGAAGGTCTCTCTTTTGGGCAAACTTGGAGGCATCAATCATATTTCGCGAGCTTTTTTCCTTTCTTTGATGATGCTTGTATTTCTTCTGCCCTGGCAGAGGTTTTTCCCAGGCATTGTCAACGGCGCGATCTATCTTCCAGCGGAGCTTGCCAAATCGACAGCCAATAAAACAAGCTTCGGTATCTGGAGTCTGGTGTGTCACTACAGCCGATTTGTCGTTCACTGGCTGTTCGTGGTTATTCTTTTATTCATGTCACTTGTCAAAAGCATCAAGTGGTCCAAGGCGACCCTCCGCAGGCTCGAGGTCATTTAAATGCCCCTTGACGATCGATCTTTGACGATCATCATTTATCGAACGGCATCGGCTGTTAACGCTTCGGGGAAGTACGTTTCGAACTTAAAATGATCTATCCACAGTGACTCGCGATACAGCCGATTGCATGACCGGTTCTGAGATGCTTCGATCCTATTCAAGCAGCTTGGCGTTTTTTATCTCTATGGTTTGCATAGGGACATCCCCATAGCCTTTTTTTTGTCCCGTTTTCACATTGGCGATCTTGTCGACCACCTCCATCCCTTCTACGACTTTTCCAAAGACAGTGTAACCGGGATTTAAGGCACCTGCGTAATTCAGTCCATCATTGTTAACGAGATTAATAAAAAACTGGCTTGTGGCGCTGTCGGGGTCATTCGTTCTGGCCATAGCGACGGTCCCGCGGTCGTTTTTCAGGCCGTTATTCGCTTCATTGACAATGGGCGGGTCGGTCTGTTTTTTCACCATATCCGGCGTGAAACCGCCTCCCTGAATCATGAATCCTTTGATGACCCTGTGAAAAATGGTACCGTCATAAAATCCTTTTTCTACGTAACCGAGAAAATTCTGTACCGTTTTCGGCGCTTTTTTTTCGTCGAGCTCAATTACGATGTCACCTTCTGTTGTTTCGAGTTTTACCATTTTCTTTTTCCCACAACCTGTGATTAATAAACATAAAACTATCGGGACCACTATTAAAGAGCACCTGTTTCGATTTATCACTGTATCACTCCTGAACATTAAGACAATGAACCGAACCTGTCAACATTCATTTATTATTTTATAAGATCTTCACCCTTCGAGCAAACCAAAAGTATTTGATTCAGTACACCAGATTGCGATATTCTATCGCGTATTGGGCCTGTTGGTTATAATCGTTTTCGTTCCATTTTTCTTTCAGAAATGTGTTAAACCATTCTTTTGCTTTGTAATTTTCTTCAAGCATACAATAACAATACGCGATCTGGTACATCAGTCGATACCGAAACGGGTCGTAGGGCGCGTATTCGAGTGCTTGTTCGTAATACATAGCGGCATCTTTATAATTCTGTTCCATATAATAGGAATTGGCCATCATTTTCAGGGATTTTAGATGAATCGGGCGGTCTTTTTCACGTACAATGGGGTCGAGGTATTTCCTGGAGCTTTGATAATGCCGCAGCTCATAGAAGAATTTGCCCAGTGCCAGTTTTGCTTCAAAAAAATCGGGATACTGAATGACGAGCTTAACCAATTGTTCTTTTTTAGATTCTTCCGATTCTTCATTGCGAATACGGGTTAATTCTTTTTGCGCGTCGAACCGATCACTGTCAATATACTCCATGAGTTCAATGTTAATCTTACTGAACGGTTTATCGAGCGATTCTTCCAGGACCTGCAGGGTATATCCTTTTTCTCTGACATTTGCGAGATAGTGTTCCAGTTCATCGGTCCGCTGAAGCCAGTGAAAGAGCGTTCTTGTCAGTGCCAGACCTTCCGGAGTACTGTAATATTTATTGTCCTTATAGTAAAAGATATTTCTGATATTAATTCTTCGCCCCAGCTCTATTTTTTCTCTCAGTACCGCGATATCGTCATATTTCAACGGTTCGTAAATCATTTTTCCTCGAATCAGATGCCCGTTCATTCCAATCAGGTAAGCTAATTCTTTCTTAAACCACCCCGGTGCGCCAGTGTAATCATTATGTATCCGGTGACAAATCGTTTGATAAATCAAGGGCCTGAATCCCGCATAATCTCCATTGTTTTTTATCTGGTGGACATAGATCGCGGATTCGTCCGGGAGATAATATCCGTCGGACAAGTCTTCATCCAGACCATGAATTTTCAGCAGTTGTTCGGTTTGCTGCTGGGTTTTCGAGTAAATAATGGTGAACGCTTTGAGGGAATTCGACGAAAAATGCAGTTTTGTGACCAGTTCATGATAATCGGCGATCGCCTTTTCAGCAAGTTGCAGGTACCCATGGGGCAGTTCACTTTTTATGGTATAATGAAACCTCCTCGCTAAAAGGCTTTGGTTCAGCAGCCCTAAGAAACACAGTGTTAATAAAATCTTCGTTTTCATTTTACCCTTTTGTCGCCGCGTTTTTTTATATAGCATTAATGTTATTATATCATTAATTTTTATATTATCAATATTCAGACAGGCATAGACCTATTTTTTT
>CAZNET010000322.1:0-4019 GCA_964571885.1 uncultured Pirellulales bacterium | reverse complement strand
GTAAACCGGCCGCGATACCCGCCACAGCCGTTCCGTGAGAATTAGCGGGGTCGTTATAGAACGGATCGCTGTCATTATTCGCGAAATCATACCCGTCTATGATCTTGCCGTTGGGAAGATTGCCGCCGCCCAGGTTTGGATGGAGGTAATCAAAACCGTCATCGACAATAGCGATCGCCGTATTCGAACCGTCGAACAGGCTTCTTGCTTCGATGCCGTTGGCCAGATTCAGGGCCTGTCTCATTTGTCGATAAACTTGTCTTACCGGTTCGATGTGCTTGACCATGGCATTGCTTGCCAGGGCATTGTAGCCGTTCAGATTGACAACACCGGAGAAACACGCCTGGTTCTCCAGAACGCACCTGACGGTAAAATCAGCCGCATTCAGCGATGCCATGACCGTATTCTGTAAAGTATCAATTTCCGCCCGGAGCTGATTAACGGACGTGGGGGATTCCCAGTTGACCGTCTCGCGCATCGCAGGTTCGTACAGGCTGACAATGATTTTCGCGGTACCGTTCTGAGCGATCTCATCGAGTATCATCTGTTCGTCAATGATCTTGTTTGGATTTTGAGATATCGGCGTCTGCGGGAAATTCACATCCGCGAATATGTCGCTGGCAAAGAGCGGTCCTATGTCACTGTAGGTGATATCCAGCGCTGCCGGCTGGGGATCGTTCGGGTCGCCGCTGTGGACCGAGATTTGTTCGCCGGCCATTGACTTGTTGCCCCAGAGGATACTGTTGATCGCCGAGGCGTTACTGCCGTATGCGACCGACAAGCCGCCTCCCTGGCTGTCGCCGATGCCGAGCCACGAGGCGAAATTTTCCGCGATCGTACAGTTGGCGATATGGGCGCGGTTAAACCAGTTAATACTGACACCGCCGCCTTCGTTCACGGATTTGTTTTTCGAGATCAGACAGTTAAACAAAAGCGGTTCGAATTCGCCGCCGAGATACACACCGCCGCCCGCGTCGGTACTCGTATTCTGCTGGATGTTGCAGTCCATTACGTTGGCGTCCACTTCCCAGAGATACACACCGCCGCCCGCGCCCTCGATATCGACTAAATTGGCATCGACCAGGTTCGGCTCGTCGGCGTAAAAGTAATCCGCTCGGTTGAACTGAAAGTGACTGCCTTGGAGATGTATTTTTCCGCCGATGCCGTGGAAACCGCCGCCGTGGAAACCTTTGTTTGAGGCAACGATACTGTCTCTGACCGTCGTATTGGCGAAATTACTGTAGATACCGCCGCCTGCGGAGGCCTCATTTTCTCGGATATTGCAGTCCACGACCTCGACATTGGCGCCGAATTCCATGCACAGACCCCCGCCGAGACCTAAATACTGATCTCTTGCATAAGCGTTGTTTGGTTCGTTAGCGAAATTATCATAGATGTGACATTCGGTAAATTTGACTTTACTGTTGGTTTCACAGTAAACACCGCCGCCAAAGCTCGGTATTTTATAGGATTGAAGCGGTTCACGCTGGAAAAATTCAGTGTTTCCGCCCACGCCGCTGAATCCGCCGTTTACGGTATTGTTATGAATTTGTGTCCTGATAAATTCGACATCGCTTCCACTTTCGCAATAGGCGCCGCCGCCGTAACCCGAATAAAACCTGTACGGACCAATATAACCCCATTGCTGCCAGATATTGCCTGTGCTCCACAAACCGCCGTAGTTTGCGTCACCGCCGTCCAGTTGGAAGTTACCGCCGTCGCCGCCGCTGCCGCCTTGGCAGGAATTGTTATAAATGTTACAATCGACTACAGTAGCCTTACTGCCATTGTCAAAATATACACCGCCTCCCCGAGAATAACCTCCCCAGCCGCCTCGACCGGCAATTTCGGTTTCGGTCGCATTAACACCGTCACCGCCATTGCCAGCGATGATATGAGTGTTTGTAATGACGCAATTACGTATTTCCGCAACAGCGCCGCCTTGAACTCTCATAGCACCGGCACTGGTAGAAGAGCCGTCGCCTCCATCAGGATGAGGAGGATTGGCGCCTCTGTTACCCGGGTCACCGTCTCTGACTTTACCGCCGCAATCGCGGATGGTAAAGCCGATAAATGACGCATTAACACCGGGTCTGAAAATAACACCATCCAATTCCCAGGTTCCATCATCCCCATCAAGGATGGTTTGTTCCGGATGAGAAGGATTCTCTGAGATAATTGTTAGATCTTTGTCTATTTGAACGAGGTAACGCCCAAAACCGGTATTATAGACACCGGGCGAAACCCTGATGATGTCACCATCCTGGGCGGCGTTAACCGCTTCCTGGATGTGCAGAAACTCTTTTCCGTTACCGACCAGCAGGGTATTCGGAACCCTGAATCTGATCTTCACAACTCTGTTATGGGACATCACGACAGTATTGGTCAAGTCGGTCAAGCTGTCGTTGTCGGTTCCCTGCCATGAGTCCAGGACATACCCGATCGCCGGGTCCGCGGTGATCGTCACGATAGTTCCCGAGATATAGCTTGCCGCGTCGGGTTCCACTTCAAAGGTTCCCTGACCGCTTTCCACGATCACGGTGAGGGTATATTCGGGCAGTTCTAAGGCATCTGTAAAGTGGTATCCCAGATCGACCATGCCGGTATCCTCACCATTATCCGTACGGGTGGTTCGGGTATCCAATCCCAGATCCGATGCCAAAGCGTTTCCGGCATTGATCGCCGGGCTTTGGACGCCCTGCAGGTCTAAGTGACTGAGATAAAAACTGCCGAACAAGTCGCTTAACGGACCGGCTGTGAAGCGCGGATCTGCGTAGATCAGGCTTGATGACCCCGGGATGTTGTGAATGCTTGTCGGACCGGTTGAGCCTTGATAGGTCGTGCCCGCTTCGAAGAAATCGCCGTTTGGATTGTTGAAGAAGAGCGTATTGGAAACAATCACATCGCTGGACGGATTATATTCGTAAATCGCGATATCATTGTTCTTATTCAGGATCGAATTTTCGATATAGACAGTGGCCGAGAAATCGGCATAGACCGCACCGCCGGCGTTATCCGCCGAGTTGGTACTGAAGGTACAGTTCACAAGACAGGGATCGGCGAATACCACGTTCAAGGCTCCGCCGTTGTTATCCGATTCATTCGAATTGAACAGGCAGTTTTCAAATCTGATCGGTCCGTTACCGATTTCAACATCCACCGCACCGCCTGAACTGGGTACCGTTGAAAATCCCGCGTCAAGGGCTTTGTTTGCCTTAAAGTTGCTGTTTCGAATCCTGCCGTAGGTGGCGACCATTTTAATCGCGCCGCCGCCGTACTCGCTGCACTGGTTCATCGAGAAATTAATATCGTCAAGGAGGATATTGCAGTCGGAGACATCCAGCGCGCCGCCTCTTTCGGCCGTGTTGTTCATCAGCGTATTGCCGTTCATTTGCAGAAACGCATCGAAGGCGGATACAGCGCCGCCGTATGTCGCCTGGTTGCTGCCGATCGAACAGGAATTGATATCGACCGCCAGGGTCGTTCCCTGTTTGTAAACATCGATCGCGCCGCCGTACACTCCGGCGTCGTTACCGCCGAAGATGCATTCATTAAGGAAAAGATGCGCCTGTGATTCGATCGCGCCGCCGTCATTAATTGCGGTGTTGGCGTAGAATTCAGAGTTGTTGATCTCAGCGGTCTTGCTGGTGCCGCCGGTGTTTCCAGCGTAAACAGCGCCGCCTCGTTTAGCGCCGGTGTTGTCTCTGAAGAAACAGCCCTCGACCGTCATGCTTGCCGATTCCGAGTAAACAGCGCCGGCCAGGTTCCCGGTGAAATCACAATTGAAAAGTTTTATGTTTGTAGTCACATCGGAATAAAAGGCTCCGCCGTTGTTTGTTGTTGAATTAAATAAATTAAAGCTGCCGTCTCCGTCTCGTGCCATTAAACCGGCAAAATTATCATGGAAATTACAGTCGGTATAGCATGGATCGGTGTTCAGGGCGGCGTAAACCGCACCGCCTGCCATCGTGAAATTGCCGAAATCTGTCGGTAAATTTGCTCCTCTGGAGGCATTTATG
>CAZNET010000321.1:0-4023 GCA_964571885.1 uncultured Pirellulales bacterium | reverse complement strand
TCGAATGTCTAAGGCAATATTTCTCAATTTGTTCAAGATCCATGATCATAAAGGCCGTCGAAAGACCATCCGCTCGGGCAGCACTGGATTCACAGGACCATGCAGCTTTGTTTTTTTTAACAGGTCTGTCCTCACCAGGGTCGATAATATGCGCTCCTTTTGCCAGTCCCGATGCCGCCAAACAGTAATTCGATAAATACAAAGAAGCTTTTACAGAGCCTTCAGGATCGCTGATCGTCAAAGGCCAGCCGGTCATTTTATCCGGTGCTTCCAAAGCCAGAATCGTACTGTAACCGCTGTGCATCAGTGAACGGCTCAAATCCCATTGTTCAAGTATCAACTTTGCCTTATCCAAAGCGAAGCCTTTGCCGATCCCGCCAAGATCGACCGTTACATTATCTCCAAGCACTGTGACTTCCAATAAGTCCTCGTTAAGAACAATCGCATCAAAACCACTTTTTTTATATTTTTTCGGCGCTTCGGTCTTATTTAACCAGAAATCCTTTAACGCACCTGCAGTAACATCAAATACGCCATCAGTTTTCTCATACAGTTGCGCTGAGACTTTAAGACATTCAAATGTTTCCAGCCCAACTGAAATACTTTGACCTTTATTCAATGCGTTAATCTGAGAAATATCACTGTTTTCGATATACCTGCTTAGCTGCTGTTCGAGTCGATCAATCTCTTGAAATATCTCAACCGCTGCCTGTTTCGCGTATTTAAGGTCATCGATTTCTATATAAATCTCAAACGTGGTCGCCATCGCCTCGTGCGAAAAATGCGGAATTTTCTTTAACTTGTCTATATCATCTTTAAACATATCAATTCATTTCCGGAGCTTGAACGCTAAGATTATCAAGCATTTCTTTTTTAACATAAATTTTCATTTCCACAGAAGGGCGCAGCCAGACCCGCCGTTCAAACATAGAAACGTATAAGTCCTTATGCCCCGGATCCGGCATTTCATATAGTTTGCGAATCAACTCCTGTTCAAAATCAGGAGAAGTAATAATGATCGGGGCCGAAGGAAAACTGTAATTAACCTCATTGAAATATCCCGCATTCTCAAAAGACCGTAAATACCAAGGCAACGGCCAATAGTTCCCGGCAGGAAAAACAACCTCAATATAGGTGTTTTCCTTATCAGGTCCGGCCAACGCAATCGTTTTTATCTTCTCGGTGACTTTATAAATATCTTTTGTTGTCTGGGCATATACAAAAGGATTGCTGGTGTCCGTATTAAAATTTGTATTTTGCTGGTAGGCCTGCCATGCAAGATGGAACAGACCCAGAATAACGATCATACTTATTATCAGGCGTACCACTTTCTTTTTGGCCAGAGTTACCGCCCGCACTATCCCTATCGCGGCGAGAACAACCATGCCGTGAAAAACCGTTAAAAAGGACCATGGAGTTTTATAGGCGATAACAGAATAAAGGACAGCCATTACAAGGGCATATAACGCCATGAATTTCCAAAACAGTTTTTGTTTTGCTGTGTAGTTTTCAAGCGAACCAAACGACCAATAAACGCCGACGATCGCGAATACACCTACCAACCACTGCGACCACAAAGGTTTTCCTGTTGTTTTACTGAAAAAATAGGTCTCAAGATAATAATACCAGGGGTGCTTATGAAAAGGGTTTCTAAGCCCTCTATCAATATAAGTTTTGTAACTCTGTACAGAATCAATGATGCCTCCGGGATTTGCCAGAAAAGACGAATGAAACAACCCGGAAACGACCAACGCGGACAATAATAAGAATATAAGATGGCCGGGCTTGATTGGTTTGGATGTCAGGGAGGTGGTACGTTTCGCTCTCTTCGATAACGGCACCATCATCAAAGACGCAACAACGATTGAGATGACAGCAATGACAAAGGTTTCTTTGGTCGCGTGCATCAATCCCAAAAAGATCCCCGCCAGAACAGCCCATCGTATATTTCGATGAATGAAATAACGATACCCGCAGGTGATCAGTCCAAAGGTGAAACAGACTAAGAGCATTTCGTGAATATAATATCCGCTATAAAAGACAAAGGCCGGCGACACAGCCGACAGAAAGGCCGCGGTTATGACTACCGGCCACCCCAAAACATCAACCAGCAGTAACAAAAGCAAAATTGTAATGACAGAAAATACGACAGGAACAATTCTTAAGTTTATTTCAGTCAGTTCGGAATATGTTCTGACGCCGGTAATCTTTAACCAAAGCCGGGTAAACTGATTTAACGTCGGGCCGTGATACTCCGCCGGATTTTCCTGATAGTTTCGATGGTCCTGAAGATGTCCTAATTTATAAGCATGCACCGCTTCGTCGACATGCATTGGCCTTTCTTCCAGACCCGGCAAACGAAATGCCAACGCAACGATTAACGCCAAGCAAAAAAACAAACCGCCTTTGAGGGGCCATTTCATTGCACGGGTTTGCCGTAAACATCAACCTCAATATAGTGATTCAGCTCGTTGTTATTATTACCGTTGCTGTTGAGCCTTACATATTGGCCACGAACACCTTTTGCATCGATCAGCTTGCCTTCGTATGTCTCAATGTAATTCTTATCCTGGCCGACGCCCAATCCGGATGAGTTATCGTCATCGTTATTGAACAGTGTTGTCACGCCGGTAATAAAATCGGGATCATCGGAAACCTGAACGATCACGTCAAAATACACACGCGGTTCCTTATGATAATGCCAAACCACGACCGCATAAATTTCAGACTTCTGTTCGAGATCGATCGTGACACTTTGCAGGAACGGATCGAGTTCAACATAGCTGCCGTCCGCCGCTTCCTTATCTCCGTCGGTAATCATTTCAAACTCGCCGATAATCGGCTCGGCGCTTGTACTTAATACCATTTTTCCCGCGGCAAGATTGACCGTGCCTTCCGGCACCAGCAAATCCGGTCGTGATTCTCCGGGCGCACGGGCAGGCTCCAGGTTTGTTACTCCCTGAAGATTGGGCGGGGTACCGACGAACATCGGTTTGGGAAGCTCGATTTGAAGCGGCATCATTTGTTCGCTGGAAGTATCGGGAGCTTCTAATTGCTGCTCGGTGGCAACGACTGCGTCAGAGCCCGAACTGCCCTGCTGGGCATCAGAGTCGCTCTTCTTGCATGAGACAACAAATAGACTAACCCAGACGATAACGAAAATAAGAATAACTGACTTACTTGTAATTTTTCTGTTCATATCTTAAACCTCAAAAAACTGATAATTAATTTATTAATAATGTATTTTAAACCGTTAAATTTATTTTGTCAAGTTTGATAAATCAATGCATGCCGCTCAAGTCCTTAATACGAATATTTCGCCATTTAACCGTCATCGGCTCGACCGATCGTGTACTGTGGACCTGCAAAGCAATAAAACCGGACGAGGTCATTGAATCATTCAAATCCGCTGCCGGAACGCCGTTTACCCATGTTTTTATTGAATCACCAATCACGGCAATTTTTAAGTGATTCCACTGGCTGCGTTTTATCGCGTTTCGCGCCTGGGGATTTTTTGTCAAATTGTAAAGCCAGCCCCTACGGGCCTCATCATATATACCGCCAGTCCAGCTTCTTGGTTCATTATCAGGAGCCAACGATCCATCTTCAATTAGATTCGGCGGTTCCTTTGTATACGGCTTGCGTGATGAGTCGATTTCCACCTGGTAGCCGTGCACGCGGCCGTTCTGATATTCCGGATAACTGTGGCTTCGAATCTGAATTCCTGAATTCAGTTCTTCATCGACCTTAAATTCCAACTCGAGAATAAAATCACTATAATGCTTTTTCGTACATAAAAAACTGTTCGGTGTAAATGGAGCGGTCGTGCCGACAATCATCCCGTTTTCAACATGATATTCAGCTTTGCCTCCCCGCTGAACCCAGCCGTCCAGCGATTTTCCGTCAAAAAGATATTCCCATTCAACGCTTTTTGAATCGATCTTTACTTCCGTCGGCGGCGTCTTTTCTTGTTTTTCCACAGCAACAGGTTCAGCCGCTTCAGCTGATGTTTTTTCAACTTGC
>CAZNET010000320.1:0-4034 GCA_964571885.1 uncultured Pirellulales bacterium | reverse complement strand
TTCCTGCGGGTTTTGCAAGACAGGCAATTCGAACCGCTCGGCAGCAACAAAACCATAAGCGTCGATACCCGCATTATTTTGGCGACGAATAAAGACCTTGAAGAGGAAGTTAAAAAAGGAAGATTCCGGGAAGATCTGTATTATCGAATCAATGTCATTACTTTATATCTACCACCGCTCAGGGAACGGGTTGGTGACATCCCCCTGCTGACACGCAATTTTATTAAAAAATATTCACTTCAGCACAAAAAAGAAAAAATTGGAATCAGCGAACAAGCATTGGAATATCTCGAACGCTACACATGGCCCGGCAATATCCGCGAACTTGAAAATGTTATCGAACGAGCAGTGCTGCTCAGCAAAAACTCACAAATTGATGAAGAAGATCTGCCGTTGTCGATCAAAGAACATCAATCCACAGAATCGCAAGCGTATGAATCGATGAGCCTGAAAGAGTCGCTGGCCGAACCGGAAAAAAGAATTATCCGCCAGGCGCTCGAAGCCAACCATTGGAACCGACAGAAAACAGCCGATGCCTTGCAGATCAACCGTACGACATTGTTCAAAAAGATGAAACAGTACGGCTTATACGACGAAGCCCGGCAACTGGGATTAATTTAACACCCCCTATTATTCCATTATAAATCCGAAATTCAAATTTGCTCGGGATTTTGAACTGCGTGCTCAGGATTTGTCAGTAAATTATTGCTTTAATTTTGCGAAGAAACAATTTTGACTGCCCGGGACTGGAGTCGAACCAGCACCCACCGAAGTGGACTAGCCCCTCAAGCTAGCGCGTCTGCCTATTCCGCCACCCGGGCGACTACCAAAATCAGCATTATCATAAATTTCGGTATCGATGTCAACGCTTAATTTTTTGACAAAAATTCAACTTCTCGGTGTCGTAATCCGTGTTTATTGGCCCAAATCGCAAATCCAGCTTGAATCGGTTTGCTGGAAATAGTATAATAAGTTTTCAATAATCCGCTTCAGGGATGAGCAAATCGTTTATTTTTACAGGTGGGTGACAAATTGCCGTTTTTAAGACCGATCAACCTATTCAGCACGACAGCCGAATCCATACGTCGGCGGTTGAGACTATTATCCCTCTTGCTTTTTGCGGTAATTATTACAGAAACACTCCCCGCTCAAGATCAAGCAGCAGATAATGCAATTAGTTCCATCCGCCAAAGAATTAACACCAGCACCAAAAAGCTCGGCTACTCCTATGCTACCGCAGCCAAAATGATTTCACTTGGAATATCGCTTGAAAATCGCGGCTCTGAACCCCTTCTGGCTGACATGAAAAACAGATTGACGCGATACCGTCAACAATACGAACATAAAAATATTTCGATTAGCCGTCTCTGTGAAATTGAATCCCAAACAACGGTCCTGCTCCGCGACTCCCTGACTATGCACATCAAAGAGGACGAGAACATGTTCGATCTGCGGGATGTCGCTGTATATAAAAAAACGCAGTGCCTCGGATTCACTCAGCTTTATTATATCTTCGGTAATGCGATCGGCCTGGATGTCACTGCGATCAATGTCATACAACAATATAATGCTGTATCGTCGGCAGCGGGCTTCGGTCATATTGCGTGTATGGTAAAACTGAGTAACGATAAAATGATCATGGTCGATCCAATCCCGCATGGATTTGTCAGCGAGCCGTTTTATTTGGATAACACCTTTAAACAAACGGGATACTATCTTGAATTGATCGACGGGACGAATTCATTGAAAACACATCGAAAGATACAGTTACTGAACCTGGCCGGCTTAAAGGCATCCATTTATAATAATCAGGCTAAAAGGTATTCATCGTTCGGCCAAACATCCATCGCAGCGATCTACTACCGAAAAGCGATCGAGTTGTTTCCTCATTTGGCCGAGGCCCATAATAATCTTGGCGTTTGCCATCTTAAATCCGGTGACTACGGCCAGGCACTGATGTGTATCAACCGCTCACTGTCGATCAACCCTGATTACGCAGAAGCCTATAATAACCGCGGCATCGCTTATCGAAAAACAGGCAGGCTGTACCGGGCCATTGCCGATTATGAAAAAGCTCTGTCACTCAATCCCGAGTTTTCCCAGGCCGACCACAACCGCAAAATCGCATTAAAGAATTTTAGATAAAATGCTATCTATGTCTTGTCTGTTTTACGTTTACCATATCTTGTCGTCATGCCAATTATTTACCGCCAAACAACAGGTGCAGGCGGTGGGTTAGGGAAAAGCCGGTTTGAGCGGATAATTTCTCAACGAGGCGAAGTTTGTTTAGAAGCTGATCTCGAGATGAGGCCTGCGGCATCAAAAATACTTTCGATCGATCGACTGTTTTCAGGTGAGACAGTAAATTGTTAACGTTATCCATGTCACTTTCTTTGTCAATGACGCATTTCAACTGGTAGTTATAATGCTGAATCAACTGATCGACAACATCGATATTAAGATACCCATCGGATTGAGGATTATCAAACTTGGGGCTGATGCTCATCAAATCGCAGTCAAGATCATCAATGTAAGTGACACCGGATGTTTCAATAGTAACATGTTTGTTTTGTTCTTTTAAGGCATATGACAGATCTCTTAAATCCAGGTTCGGTGAAAAATCTTCAAGCACCATCGGCTCGCCGCCCGTGACAACGACATGATCGCAGGAATATCGGCTGAGTTTATCGATCACCTTAGGTATGGAAGCTTCATCGCCAGAGTCATAATCCCATGCGTATTTTGTATCGCACCAACTGCATCGAAGAGGACAGCCCGCCAGGCGTATGAAGTAACTGGGTACGCCTGTTAAAAGTCCTTCTCCCTGAAAGCTGTAGAAACATTCATTGACTTTCATTTTTGATACTCAAGCGGATCGTTCAGACCGGCCTCGGCAAAACCTTTCAGCCTTAATTTGCACGAATCGCATCGGCCACAGCTTAAGCCGTTCTGGTCGGGATCATAACAACTATGGGTCAGAGAATAATCGACACCGAGCCGTGTGCCTTCGGTGATAATCCCGGCTTTCGTCATTTGGATGATCGGTGTATTAATTCTAAATATCCCCTTACCTTGCACCGCAGCGCAGGTGGCAAGATTGGCCAGTTTTTCAAACGATTCGATGAACTCAGGGCGGCAATCCGGATATCCGCTGTAGTCGGTCACATTGACGCCGATAAAGATATCGAACGCCCCGATTACCTCGGCCCAAGCCAGGGCATAGCTTAGAAATATTGTGTTTCGCGCCGGGACATAGGTTACGGGAATTTCCTGTGTGTCAAGCAGGCGCGGATTGTTTTTCGGTACGTCAATTTGCTGATCAATTAAAGCCGAGCCGCCGAACGCTCCAAGGTCGATTGTAATCACCTTATGGTCAGTAACACCAATTGCGGAGGCGATTTTTTTTGACGCTTCAATCTCAAGCCAATGCCGCTGGCCATACTGGAATGACAACGCGAAGCACTCAAAGCCCCGATTTTTTGCGATTGCTAACGTGGTGGCAGAATCAAGGCCGCCGCTTAGAAGTACAACTGCTTTTTTTGCCAATGGAACACCTTTGTTTATTTTCTGCTCTTGGGCCAGGGATAGGCATCGGATCCCGCTTGCCGGTCACCGTTCACCTGCGGGATCGACTTTTTCCACGCCACCAGTTTTGCCGACAGTTCCTTCACCACATCCGGATACCGGTCGGCCAGGTTATCTGTTTCATAACTGCTTTTTTGGATATCGTACAATTCGATCCTGCTGCCGTCGTCATTCACCAGCAGCTTCCACTTTCCGTCGCGAATCGCCATGGTCGGACAGTGATGAAGCCTGTGTCCCCAGACCCCGAAATCATATTCCCAGAATAAAGGTTTGCTTCGTGTTTTTGATTTGCCGAGGAACGCCTGTGACATGTCCTCACCGTCGGGATTCAGATCGCTTGGCAGTTTGACATCGGCCAGTGAACAGATCGTCGGCAGCCAGTCAACGCCGGCGATAACCGTGTCATCATTGACTTTGCGTTCGGGAGTATGTCCCGGCCAGCGGACGAT
>CAZNET010000319.1:0-4044 GCA_964571885.1 uncultured Pirellulales bacterium | reverse complement strand
TATTTTCCGGATTAAAATGGACGGGTGCCATGCTCTGGGACTGGACGATGTCTTCGGTCAATAACTGAGCGGATTTGATCTGCTGAAATACGGCTTCATCAATTTTTCTGATCTTCATATCTTTGATGACATACAAACTCAACTGGGGTTTGGATTCCAGCACGGCCGGTGTCTGTTCGAGGGAGTTGCTGTCGGGCGGGATCATTTGAAAGAGCGCGTCGGCGAGAAGTCCCCTGCTTCTGACTGTATTGATGGTGTAATTGGCGGTGGGGTCGGCATCTTTCTGAATCCTGAAGGTTTCAATAATTTTGTTTGAAACGCGTTTTTCGCCGACGAACTGCTGCATTTGGAATGGTGCTTCATCGCCTTTTGCGAAAAGGCGATTGAATTCATCGACGGCCTGTTCCCAGCTTTTTGTCTGCAGGGTCTGGATAAAGTTTTCCGTCTGCTGCCTGGTTTTATCCAGCGCGGCGAGTTTTCTTAAATCTTCAATGACATTTTCCCTGAGTGAATATGTTTTTGGTTCGGGTTCATCGTTCAAGGCCATGGTTTGTTTTGGGATGGTCAGGTCGATGCTTTCGGGGACGGCGGCTTTTCTGAAATCGACGACTCTGCAAATCAGCATGTACTGTCCGAGCTGATCGATGACCGGCCCGATGGTTTCATACATTCTGGGTCTGGGCAAATCAAAGGGTCCGACCTCGCCGAACTCGAGGTCCGTCACGAAGAAGACATGTCGAATCAAGCTGACCGGATACATTCCGTAGCGTCTGATGATCATGGCGGCGATTTGGGGATCTTCTCTCATTTCCTGAGCGGAGAGCAAACCGGTTTGACCGTATTGGATATCAATGCCGTATTTTTCGGCGAGCTGCCGCTGCGCCAGTGAATATTCGCCGGCTTTTTCTCGGTAAAGCTCCGATGATATCTCGGCGGCATCGATTTCTTCGAAATCCGGTTCGGCGATCTCTCTGGCATCTTTAAGAATTTCGGAGGCTTTCTGATAGGTTTTTTCTCTGATCAATTGATTTTTAATAATGAACTCGACTTCTGCGTATGTTTTTGTTTTTTCTATTTTCGGCGAATTGGGATCGTTCGGATCGGAGGGGATCTGTTCAACGAACAATGTGGATTTATTTTTCTGATAATATTGTTCCATTTCGTTCTGTGTGGGATCGTCGATAATGGATTCGACCTTTTCCAGATCGAGCGCGATGTATTCGAGTTTCACGGTATCGGGCTGTTTATATCCAAAGCCGTAGGGATTTTTTTCCGTGACTTCGCTTGGGAAATAGACTTTATATTTGTTAAAGTGCTCTGTAATATTCTGCCGGGGCGGATCGTATTGCTCGTCGGCGAAAACGGCGGCATCGAATGTGATCATATTCGCGTCGATAACTTCGGCTTCATAGCTGATGGCATGTCTGATCTGCTGAAGGGTTACGTTTTCGGAGAGGCAAACCATTTTGGCGTATTCGAGAATGGAAAAGAGATTTCCAAAGGCTTCCAGAATTTCCTGTTCAGTGACACCATGCTGCCTGATGACGGCATTGATCATATCTCTGTAGGAATATCCGGTCATTTGCGGAATGGCATTTCCGAGCATTCGTCCAGTTTGTTCTCTGTTGAATCGTATGCCCGCATCCTGTGCTTCTTTTTTGAGTAAATACCAGCAGACGGTATTTGAGGCATTGGCGCGGTAGAGGTCGTTGATCTGTTTGTTGCTGATATAATAGCTGTTATTGCTTATGATATTTTTAATGCTATAGACAATATCGGCTGAGTTTCTTTGCTGTGAGAAGAGGACCTCGGATAGAATGAGCGCCTGCAGGTCCGGCACCGATGTAAAGAGCTGGAGGGTAATTCCCTGAAGCATGGTTTCGGCATTGAGCATTTTGAGTATGTCGATATCGCGGTTGGCCTGAGCGAAATCAACCTGTTTAATCGGCTTATCCTGCCCGTAGTAAGCGACGGTACTTTTAAGATTTGCCTTTGGCTGACTGAGCTGTCTGAGAACGGGTCCGGCGATGAAGCCTCCCATAATGAGAATCGCAACGGCGACCATAATCTTTTTATTATTCTTTCTTAACCATTTGACAAGATTCATATTTTTGCTCCGAAATTATTGATTCATCAGGATTTAAAACCTCAAAGTATATACAATAATCCGTCATTTGCAAGAAAAATAGTTCCTTGATTTTGGTTGTTAAAAAATTAAGCTATAGGTGTTGATATATTTGTTAATTGAAGGTTTTTTCATGAAAAAGAGTGGATTTGAAGGATCTCAAAAGGCCTATAATAACGCTTTGAAGGTTATGCCCGGGGGAGTTAATTCGCCCGTCCGCGCGTTTGGGGGCATGGATATTGGTCCTTTGGTGATCGCACGGGCCGAAGGTTCGAGGATTTACGACATCGACGGAAACACATTTATAGATTATGTATGTTCCTGGGGGCCTATGATTGTCGGTCACGGTCATGAACGTGTTATCGAGGCGATCCGGGAAGCGACCGAAAAAGGAACTTCTTTCGGGGCGCCCACCGAAGCGGAAACCGAACTGGCTGAAAAAATCATTTCATCGTTTCGCTCGATCGACAAAGTCAGGCTGGTCAACAGCGGCACGGAAGCGGCGGAAGGTGGCGGTTCTCTTCCATCGGCTGAGCCACAATTACCTGGTTCGGACCGAATACCTGGAGCATTTGATTGCCGAACAGCAGATGGAAACCCGGTCGTACTGGATGCAGGCCAGTGATTGGCGGGATATCGAAGGCACCAGCCACGTGATCCAACTGCTGCTGGCGGGGGCGCCCGAGGACCGGCCGGACGCGTTGATCGTGGTTGACGACAACCTGATCGAAGGGACCATCGCCGGCTTGATCGCCGCGGGCATTCGAATGCCGCACGATCTCGATGCGGTGGCCCGGGTCAACTTCCCGTTGCCGGTGGAACCGGCGCTGCCTTTCCAACTTCTCGGCTATGACCTGCGAAACGCGCTGCAGCAGGCCATCCTTTTGATCGACGAACAGCTAAACCAGGGAACCCCGACACCCGGAACGGCCATCCCGCCGATGTGGCAGGAGAACTTGACCGGTCCGCACCACCCGGGATCTTCCGCGTTCAACTCAACGTTAGTGCAACCCCGGGAACCCTCCAGACAATGGGTCCAGCAATGAAAACAGCTTGTTCACAACGTCCTTTCGGCCGCTGCATACATCAACCGTTCACGTTGATTGAACTCTTGGTCGTCGTTGCAATCATCGCCATCCTCGCCAGTATGCTGCTGCCGGCGCTCAGCCGGGCGCGGCGCAGCGCGCAGCGGACTGCGTGCATGGGGAATCTCCGCCAGATCGGCCTGGCTCTGCATATGTACGTCGACGACTACGACGGCCGGATCCCGATCAAGAACCAGCAGAAATGGTGGTATGCACACCCCTACGACCTGCGCAACGACAAGCTTTGCCGGACCGCTCGCCTGCACTATGGCGGCTATCTGCGCGATCCGGAGGTCTGGTACTGCCCGAGCGCCGTCACCAGCGGGGACCACTGGCGGCGGACGATCAGCAAGCTGAAAGCGAAGATGAGTGCCGCCGACGTGGACGCCGGCGAGAATCCGAACACCGTCATGGGGTATCCCGCCAACTCCGGCGGCAAGGGGGGCCTGCCGACAGTCATCACCCATTCGAACAACCTCGGCATTCAACCGAACGCGTTAATCTTCTCCGGGTGCTACTTCTACGTCGGCCTGCCGGGCAGTCTTTCCGGTTGGAGTACGCACACCCGCGGCGACTTCACTACACTTGTCGACGGCGTCAACGTCGTTTTGCTCGACGGCTCGGTTCATTGGTTTCCAAACCGGCCGCCGCACACGTACAACACCTATGATAATCATTACACAAAATCAAATATCCACAACCGCTCGATCTGGCACTATGCCTATACCGGCGGTTTTGTTCATGGCACAAGCCTCCAATGACCATCAAACCTTCACGGAACACAAACCCCAAGGAGATCTGCATTGATCAATCGAATTCGATTTCTGACGACGG
>CAZNET010000318.1:251-4052 GCA_964571885.1 uncultured Pirellulales bacterium | reverse complement strand
CCTCAAGACGGTCCTCAACGATCGCCATTTCGATCTGGGCCCTTATGATATCGGGATGCGTCGCCTGGGCGGTTTCATAGCGCGTCCGCGCGATTTGTTCAAAATGCTGTAATAATTCCAGGTTGACCTGGGTGATCTCCACCGACCTGCTTAAAAAACTGTAATCATAAAACGCCTGTTTGACCTGTTTAAATAACTTCAGCTTTGTCGCCTCGTAAGCCTTATGCATGGCTTTTGCATGCGCCGCCGCGGCATCAGTCCTGGCTTCGATGACACCAAACCACGGGAACTGCTGCATCAACTCAAATTTATTTCGCTGCGGTCCGACCCGTGTCTCTACCTCCCGGACAAAATAACTGTAAGTAAACTGCGGGTCGGGAAGCGAGCCTGCCTGTGGAATTTCTTCAACCGCGGCCTTCCAGCCCTCAAAGGCCGACCTCAATTCCGCACTGTTCATCGCGGCGTATGCAAGATGATCTTCAAGTGTTTTTAATTCTTTAGTAACGTCAGAAAAACCCCACGCTGATACAAAAAGAAATGCCGTAAAAAACAATACATATAAAGATTTAATCTTCATATAACGTATTCCTTCGTAAAATTCAAATCTCTACAAACTCTACGAATATACTATGTATTGTTCAAGCTATTTTCTATAATATTCCTGACACACGTGAAATAAGCGCCAAAACGCCAGCTGTCAGTGAAAAAGCACTTTATTGAATTACATAATTTTCCCCCGGCTCAAAGGAAAATTCCAATGCATAGTCTGTCCACTGACCCTCAATAATCGTTGCGGTTTTTGAATTCCTAACTTCAGCATGTTGCCAGTCCGCCACATCGACATTTATGACCGATTTTGTTTTCACGTCTTTGTGCCAGAAGATGGTTTCGGCTTTCGAGGTCACCGGGTAGATCCTGCCGACCAATTTGGAATCCTTCTTTTCAATAACGATCCCCGTCCCGCCCACAAATAACGGTGTCTTGCCAAGCGGTAACGCAAAATTATTTAGCACTTTCGGCCCCTGATATTTTTTTCCGGTATCGTAATCGATCCATGTCCCCGCAGGCAGATACACATCCCGTGTCTCGGCAGTATCGTAATCGTCACCGTACAAAGGCGTCGCCAGCAAGGCATCTCCGATCATCCATTGATAGCCGCGAACCTTATTGTTTTCTCTTCCGTACACCTTCGGGTCATCCGGATACACCACCGGCAGCGGCGCAAACGTCCACGGAAAACCCTCCTTGTAAAACCGCACGGCCTGGCTGTAAAAATAAGGATGCAGCCTGTCGTGCAGTTTCGCCGCATCAAGGCAAACCTTCTCAACCTGCGGGTCACCGAAATTCCAGGGCCCGATGCCCATTCCCATCGACGGATGAACCGATGCCCACTGGGTATTTCGCATGATATACTTCCTGAATTTCTCCTGTTGTAAGGTTTGAGGTTTAGCCCCTGCCAGTGTCCCCCCGACACAATCCGGATAGACCAGCGGATAGCCTGAGTAGCCGAAGATGAGCGAATTGATCGGCCCGCGGTCCTGGTTCTCGTTCTGATTGAAATCATTGATCCGGTGCGTATCACATGGCGAACTGACATAAGCGTTTCGACCCATGATATAAATACCCATTTTCATCATCGCCTTATTGACCGGATCGACAATATCGTCAGGAATATCGTAATTTCCGTGCCCCCACAGATCTTCTTTAAATCCGTCGATCCCGGCATCGGTCCATTTCTTCGACAGATCAAGATACCACTGAACCGCATCGGGATTTTTAGTGTCGAGCAGATAACTCGGCGCATCGGGAAAGTCGATACGGTAAATCTTGGCCTTGCCGTCCTCCTTGAGAAAATATCCTTTCCTGACACCTTCGTCGGCGAAAGGACCGTTGATAATAAAAGTGATCCGAAGACCGATGAAAAATTTCATATCGTTCTCATGAGCCATCTTAATTAGTTCCTCGGGTTCCGGATACAAATTCGCATCCCAGTAGCCGAAACTGGTCGTGGAAAAGTATTTCGGATCATGTCTCGGCCAGAATCCCGACCCCACTACCATCCAGCTCAGCGGATACCCTTCTGCAAGATATCTGGTAATATCTTCGGTCACTGTCTTCTGATTGGTGTTCCACGCCAGCGCGCCCCACGATTCCCAGCCGACACCGAAAAACTCATACTTCGGCAGTATCACCTCATAGCCGCTTGCATTTCTGACCTCGAGAAAGTTCTTATAGATCTGTTTCGGCTCCCCAAAGAAAAAATGCAGATCGCTGATCGACTTAACCCTGAAAGCACCCTGAACGATCTCTTGCTTATTACTGCGGACGATCTTTTCTCCCGGTTCGATCAATACCAACGCGAATTTATGCTTAGGATAGATCGCGAAATTACTTCGCATCCGGTGCATCCCGTTAAACGGCGGCGAAGGATATTCCGGACTTTTGTAACCGGTAATATCCGTCGTATAACGGCCGTAGGACGCCCTGTCACCCAGTCCGAAACCCGGACTGGCCCCGCCGATCTGGATCATATAACTAAGCTTTTCATCGACCACCGGTTCGATCTCAAAGTGCGCATGAGCCGGATTGAATTTCAAATAAACATTCGCCTCGACCGTATGACCGGCCATCCGGGTACTGACCAGAAAATGATGCCGCTCGCCTGATAGGCCTTTGTAAACTGTCTGCCGCACCGCTCGTATACTTTCACCCGGCCCGAGCTTCAAACCGCTTTCTGCATGCGGTTCGACGATTGCTTGACCCGCACCGTCAGAAAAAGAAAACCGAAATCCTTCTTTGACCACCGTAAAAACAATATTATCGCTGACAATTTTAACCGTCTCATCGTTCTCTGTCACCTTTGAGATTTGCTCGTAGGCAACGCAGGAATTGACGAATAAAAGCACCAATATCAACGCTGTAAAGGGTACCCTTCGATAACACATAATGAATTCTCCATAAATATTATTTTATATTGATTCCTTTTTTAGACGCCAGTTTTTCTCGCCGTTTGATACCCAGAAACACGACCCCGCTGATGGCAAACAGTCCAATGGAAAATAAAGCCAGAACTTTCGTTTGTTCTTTCTCAAACACCGCCAGCACCGCCATCACCAGCCCCAGCACTCCGATACTCCAGGCCACGATCTTCGCCGGCAGCGCCGAAGATTCCAGAATACTTTTCGCTTCCTCAAGCTTGATCTGCGCATCCAGATCGAGCCAGCGGTGATTGGTACCTCGGCTCATTAATTCGATGATAAATAAGACCACAATAGGCAATAGAACCCCGATAAATATGTCAACGTTGTTGCTGTTGGTTTGAATCCACTGGGCGATACCGCTGAGAGATTCAATCTTCGTCAAAAATCCTTCCGGCGCAAAACCGAATTTCACAATGAAGCCCACCAAACCGGTAATGCCTGCCGTCGGCCAGATACAGCGCTGACCCACTTTCTTTGAAAACAAACCCCAGATTGTCGGCAGGACCAGTGGAACAACGATCAGCGACGTCAGCTTGACAACTACTTTTTCGGCACCGCCGAAATAAGGAATCCCCAAAGCCAGTGATATCAAGACACCGCCCAACACAATCGTTAAAATACGTCCCACTTTCACCAGATGACTTTCAGTCGAATTCGGCTTTATGAAGGATCCGTAAATGTCACGTGTCAGCACGCCGGCAAAAACATTCAACTCCGAATCGACCATACTGGCCGTCGCCGCGAACATCGCCGCCAGGATCAGCCCGATCATCCCCGGCGGCAACACATGTTGACATGCCAGGATATACGCCTGTTCAGG
>CAZNET010000318.1:0-241 GCA_964571885.1 uncultured Pirellulales bacterium | reverse complement strand
TCAGGATTGGCGCTCGGATCGATGACACGATAGATCATCGGAGGCAGCATCCAGATCAATGCACTGGTTAAATACAAAATGCCGAAAAGGTAAGCCGCTTTTTTAGCGTGTTTGGGACTGGGAACGCAGATAAACCGCTGAGCGAACGCCCATTCGCCCCCGACCTTGAAAAAATGGATCGTCATCCAGCCGAACAAAAACCACCAGGTGTATTTACTGTTCGCCGGTGAAAGAAATCCGT
>CAZNET010000317.1:0-4053 GCA_964571885.1 uncultured Pirellulales bacterium | reverse complement strand
CTGACAATTCTGATATTATTCGGCATAACCATACTCCTTTACCATCGTATTCTTATATTATAAGCATAACTTTTCCAGTCTCTTCGGTCAAGAATGAAATACTCCATTCAAATAGCGCAGAGATAATAAAATTTACTTCAATAATTTCTATGAAAAATAATTATACCCCATAATACGCTTGAAGCGACTCGAGCCAATTATATAATGGATTTTTGAATCTTAATAACAGGAACAGCCATGGATAACCTTTTCGATCTGACGAATAAAACAGCGGTCATTACCGGAGGCGGCGGTGTGCTCTGCGGTGAAATGGCCAAGGCGATCGCTGGGCGAGGCGCAAAAGCAGCCGTTCTGGATTTGCATGAGGAAAAGAGCAAAAAAATTGCGGATGAAATCAACGCCGCTTCCGGCCAGGCAATTGCTGTACAATGTAATGTTCTTGAAAAAGATTCAGTTGAATCGGCGAAGGAAAAAGTGATCAGTGAATTCGGCTCCGTCGATATTCTCATCAATGGAGCCGGCGGCAATAAGAAAGAAGCAACGACGTCTGCGGACTTGTCTTTTTTCGATCTGCCCGCCGACGCGATCAGATTCGTTTTTGAGCTCAACTTCATCGGGACATTACTTCCGACTCAGATTTTCGCAAACCCTATGACCCAAAACGGTGAAGGAGTTATTCTGAATGTTTCAAGCATGAATGCCTTTCGACCGCTGACAAAGATACCCGCCTATTCCGCGGCCAAAGCGGCCATCAGTAATTTTACGCAGTGGATGGCGGTGCATCTGTGTCAGAATTATTCGAAGACGATTCGCGTTAATGCCCTGGCACCGGGATTCTTTCTTACAGAACAGAATCGCTTTCTGTTGATCGATGAAAAAACCAGCAAACCAACCGAACGAGGCAAAATGATCCTCGGTCATATTCCCATGGCCCGATACGGTCAGCCGAGCGAGCTGATCGGTACGGTTCTGTGGCTTGTCAGTGACGCGTCAAAATATGTCACCGGAACGGTAATCCCTGTGGACGGAGGATTTTCCGCATTCAGCGGCGTGTAGATAATGAATCATTAACTGGAGGTAAATAAACCAATGACTGAACCCGCTCAAAAGCTTATAGATTTCAAACCAAAGCATGAATTTTTTGTGGGTATCGATTCGGACGGCTGTGTCTTCGATACGATGGGCATCAAGCAGCGTGAATGTTTTTGTCCGTGGCTGATCGCTTTCTTCGGCCTGCAGCCGGTTGCCCAGGCGGTTCGTGAATGCAAGGAGTTCGCGGATCTGTTTTCCAAAACCCGCGGTGCGAATCGACACAAAACCTCAAAAAGAATCATTGCCGAGTTACTGCCGACCCATCCGTTGGTCAAGGCCCGTGACTTCGAAGTTCCGGATTTTCCGCATTATTTTGACTGGGTGGACGCCCCGAACAGTCTGCTCAGCAATGAAGGACTAAAGCGGGCGATTGCCTCAGTGAAAAATGAAGAAGCAAAAAAAGAACTGCAACTGGCCTTACAATGGAGCGAAAAGGTAAACAGCGTAATCACTCAGATCGTTAAAGACATGCCGCCCTTCCCGCATGTACCCGAAAGCCTTGAAAAGATCAAATCCAAAGCCGATGCGATCGTGGTTTCATCAACACCTGTCGAGGCACTGGAACGTGAATGGCAGGAACATGATATCGCACAATATGTGGAGGTTATCGCAGGCCAGGAGATGGGAAAGAAAAAAGAACATCTCGAATACTCCACAAAGGACAAATATCCCAAGGACCACGTCCTGATGATCGGCGACGCGCCGGGGGACATGAAAGCAGCCAAAGCGAACGATGCGCTGTTTTACCCGATTAATCCCGGTGATGAAGACACATCATGGAAACGATTTCATGATGAGGCTTTTGACAGGTTTATCAAAGGACAGTACGCCGGCGAGTACGAAGAAAAACTGATCGCGGAATTCGATTCCTATCTGCCGGTCGATCCGCCCTGGTTAAAATAATTATGCTTATCGCAGCGCAAAATCCGACTCATACACTTGCACCGGCACAGATACGAAAAGCTGTCGAAGAGTTTTTTAATACAAAAAACCTGGCAGGTAAAAAAGTGCTGTTTATTATTCCCGACAATACGCGTTCGGGGCCGGTCGGCGACATTTTCACGTTATGCTTTGAATCTATCGGCCGTGACGTTAAAGCGTTCGATATACTTGTCGCGCTCGGTACCCATCAGCCGATGAGCGAACAGCAGATATGCGACAGGTTATCAATCACCCCTGAACAAAAGAACAGCACCTATTCCAAAGTAAAATTCTTCAATCACCAATGGCATATACCCGATACCTTCAAATCGATCGGTAAAATCGGCGCTGAAGAAATTGAATGCCTGAGTAATGGTTTATTTTCAGAAGAAGTCGGCATCTCGATTAATAAAATGATTTTCGATTACGATGAATTTATCATTTTAGGCCCGGTTTTTCCCCACGAGGTCGTCGGTTTTTCCGGCGGGCATAAATATATCTTCCCCGGCATCGCGGGCGATGCAATCATTAACTTTTTTCACTGGCTCGGCGCGGTTATCACCAATCCGCTTGTTAATGGAAACAAAGATACCCCGACACGAAAAGTGGTTGAAAAGGCAGCATCGTTTATTGATGTCCCGCACAGTCTGATCGCACTGGTCGCCAGACACAACGACCTGCACGGCATCTTCCTCGGTGACACAACTGAAGCATGGAGCCAAGCGGCGGATCTTTCCAAAGAGGTTCACATTATCTATAAGGATATCCCCTACAAAACGGTACTCGGTATCGCCCCGGCGATGTATGACGACCTGTGGACGGCGGGCAAGGTGATGTACAAGCTCGAACCGATCGTCGCGGACGGCGGGACGCTCATCATCTACGCGCCGCACATCACCGAGATTTCTTACACGCACGGCAAGATCATCGATGAAATAGGTTATCACACGCGAGACTACTTCCTGAAACAATGGGATAAATTCAAAAACTACCCCCGGGGCGTCATCGCGCACTCAACGCACGTAAAAGGCATCGGCACATTCAACAATGGACTCGAAAAACCACGGATCAATGTTTTTCTGGCAACCGGTATCAGTAAAGAACGATGCAAAAAAGTTAACCTCGGTTACATGAATCCGGAACATTTTGATATCGGTATTTTTAAAGACAAGGAACACCGTGGAACGCTGGTTGTCGAAAACGCGGGCGAACAATTATACAGATTATCTAACGGAAAAATACCGGATATTAATGAACTAAGATACTAAACAGTTTAGATTTCCGCCTTCGCGGGAATGACACTTGACAAAGAAAGGAAATACAAAATGTCACAGGCAGATATAGGCGTTGTGGGTTTGGCGGTGATGGGCGAAAACCTGATACTAAATATGGAAAGCAAGGGATTTACCGTGGCATGTTACAACCGCACGGTTTCCAAAGTCGATGACTTTGTTAACGGCAGAGCTTCCGGCAAGAATATTATTGGATGTCATTCTGTTGAAGAACTGGTCGCGAACCTGAAGACATTTCGAAAAGTCATGCTGATGGTCAAAGCGGGCAAGCCGGTCGATGCGTTTATCGAACAGGTTCTGCCGCATTTGGAAGACGGCGATATTGTCATCGACGGCGGCAACAGCCATTTTCCCGACACCATCCGCAGAACCGAATACGTCGAAGGCAAAGGTAAGCTTTATATCGGCACCGGCGTTTCGGGCGGAGAAGAAGGCGCCTTAAAAGGCCCGTCGATCATGCCGGGCGGCTCGCCAGATGCATGGGAACATGTCAAGCCGATCTTTCAGAAAATAGCGGCCCACACCGACGCCGGCGAGCCCTGCTGCGACTGGGTCGGCGAAAACGGTGCCGGTCACTTTGTCAAGATGGTTCACAACGGCATCGAATACGGTGACATGCAAATGATCTGTGAAACGTACCAACTGATGAAGTACGCCCTGGGCATGACCAACGACGAAATGCACCATGTTTTTGCCGAATGGAACCAGGGTGAACTGGATTCGTACCTGATCGAAATTACCCGTGACA
>CAZNET010000316.1:0-4055 GCA_964571885.1 uncultured Pirellulales bacterium | reverse complement strand
ATAAAATTACTGCATTGTATGTATGATCATTGCAAAAAGTAACAGGAGATAGATCATGGAAGTTGAAAAACAAGAACCTAAACGGTTCAAAAAAGATGTCCTGGTCGGTACCGTCATCGGCTTTGCCTTCGGTTTTATCTTATGTGCCCTGATCGTTGTCGCGGTCCTGCCGTCGATGATGATCGAAGTCAAGCCGAGTTATTCGGGTTTTGACGCGACGGTCGAAATGCTCGAAAAAAGAATTAAACAAAACGGCTGGGCCGTCCAAAGTGTTATCGACTTGAACGCTTCGCTCGAAAAACACGGCCATCCTTTAAAGCCCCGTGTCAAGCTCATTAACCTTTGTCATCCCGAATACGCCAGGGACGTCTTGACAACCGACCGCTATATCTCGACAATGATGCCCTGTACCTTCAGCGTCTATGAAGGTGACGACGGAAGGGTGTATCTGTCAAAAATGAATATGGGCTTAATGGCCAAGCTGTTCGGCGGAAACATTGCAAAGGTTATGGGCAAAAAAGTCGCCGCCGATGAAAAGAAAATTCTTGAAGGGCTGGTCCAGGATTAAAAAAGGAGTCTTGCCGATGCAGATCAAACATAAGATCACGGACTATTCGCTGACGCACTATAAACTCATTACAACGGTTATGATTGTGCTAACCCTGGCCTTGGGTTCATTGATCCCCATGATCAAGGTCGACACCGACCCGGAGAATATGCTTTCCAAAGACGAACCGGTGCGGATCTTTCATAATAAAACCAAAGAAAAATTCTCTCTCAGTGACATTGTTGTCGTCGGGATAATTAATGAAGAACATCCCGAGGGTGTTTTCAATCCTCAGTCACTGCAGAATATCTACGAACTGACCGAATTTGCCAAAACACTTCAATGGCCCAAAGAAAACGATCCGAACCGGACTGAGGGCGTGGTCCTGGAAGACCTGATGGCACCGTCGGAAGTGGACCACATCGGCCAGGGCGGCCCCGGCGAAGTGAGATTCGAATGGCTGATGAAAACTCCGCCGCAAACCCAGCAGCAGGCCCTGGAAATTCGCGATAAAGCAATGAGCAACCCCTTGCTTAAAGGCACGCTGGTCAGCGAGGACGGCAAGGCTCTGTGTATCTATGTCCCCCTGACCGATAAGCATCTTAGCTATAAGGTTTACACGAACCTGAATGAAAAGATCGAGACTCTGCCGGGCAATGACGAATACCACATTACCGGCTTGCCGGTCGCTGAGGATACCTTCGGCGTTGAGATGTTCATTCAGATGGCTATTTCGGCTCCATTGGCGATGCTGGTTATTTTTATCTTGATGTTTGTCTTTTTCCGTAAACTGATCCTGATTATCTCACCGATGATCGTCGCGATGGTTTCGGTGATATCGACAATGGGCCTGATGATCGGGCTGGGCTATCCGGTTCATATCATGAGCTCGATGATCCCGATTTTCCTGATGCCCATCGCCGTGGTCGATTCGGTGCATATTCTCTCGGAATTTTTTGATCTCTACAATGCAGAAAAGGGCAGAAAAGCAACCGTCACCGAAGTTATGGACAACCTGTTCATGCCGATGCTTTATACCTCGCTGACCTCCGCGGCGGGGTTCGCGTCGCTGGCCCTGACGCCGATCCCGCCGGTACAGGTATTCGGCATGTTTGTCGCGATCGGTATCATGATCGCCTGGCTGACAACCGTGATATTTGTCCCGGCTTATGTGATGATGATCAGCGACAGATCGCTGGAAAACTTCGGCCATGAATTTGAATACCAGAAAAAACAAAACTGGATGAGCCGAATGCTGACCAACGCGGGTAAATGTACCTACAACAAAGCCAAGCCGATTCTGATCGCTATGGTGCTGATCGCCGCGGTCGCCGCTTACGGCATCACCCGCATCAATATTAACGACAATCCCGTCAAATGGTTTTCGAAATCCCATCCGATACGCCAGGCCGATATAGAACTGAACAAGCATTTCGGCGGAACCTACATGGCCTATCTCGTCATCGACCCGAATGAAACAAAAGACAGCTTTTACGAATATGTGAGCGACCTGAGAGAACGAGTCCTGCAGAAAACACAGAATATGAAACAGGATTTCGCTGATGCCGAATCGGTGGGCGCTGAAGTGGAAAAAATGGTGCTCAATGCCGCTGAACCCAACGACATGAAACAAAAATTACTGGAACGGCTTGCTTCGCTGGCTCTGAAAAAAGAAGCCGACGCCAAAGGCGAGCGAGCGGACATCTGGTATGAGTTCGTCGATTTCTTCGAACTGGAAAAAGAAAGGGTCAAGCCTTTCAAAAATCCGCAGGTGCTCCGATATATCAGCTCTCTGCAGCGGCATCTCGAAAAAACCGGTCTGGTCGGTAAAAGTAATTCCGTCGCCGATATCGTTAAAAAGGTTTATCAGGAATTGATTGACGGCAGAGAGGAAAATTACAGGATCCCCGATTCCTCGCCCGCTGTCGCACAATCCCTGCTTCAGTTCCAAAGTTCTCATAAGCCCGATTATCTCTGGCATATGGTGACATATGACTACAAAAACGCTAACATCTGGCTGCAGTTGACCAGCGGCGACAATCAGGACATGGAAAAAGTCGTTAAAGAAGTGGATCAATATTTCTCGCAGAACAAACCGCCCGTTCCGCTGAATCACAGATGGGCCGGCCTGACCTATATCAATATCGTCTGGCAGGATAAAATGGTCTTTGGAATGCTCCAGTCGTTTCTGGGAAGTTTTATCATTGTGTTTATCATGATGGCGGTTCTGTTCCGCTCGCCGCTATGGGGGATTGTCTGTATGGTTCCGCTGACGATTACCATCCTTGTGATATACGGCATCATCGGCCTTGTCGGAAAAGATTACGATATGCCGGTGGCTGTTCTCAGTGCATTGACACTGGGGATGGCCGTCGATTTCGCCATCCATTTTCTCCAGCGGGCGAAAGAAAGTTACTCCGTGACGCATTCCTGGAAAGAAAGCTCCGCCGTGATGTTCGGCGAACCCGCCAGAGCCATCACACGAAACGTCCTTGTCATTGCGATTGGTTTTTTGCCCTTGCTGGCCGCGCCGCTGGTACCCTATAAAACCGTCGGAATCTTTCTCTGTGCGATCATGGCCTTATCCGGTGCGGTCACACTGCTGGTCCTTTCGCCGATTATTAAAATCACTGAGAAAAAATTATTCAAAGATATCAAACAGCCCCAGTCCGCCGGCTGTAACTGTATGTTCTGCCTTATCTTATCCATAGCAGGCGTGGTGCTGGTGGCAATGAATCTCCAACAATACTGGAAAATAGGCTGGAGCAGGCTGACATGGATCAGTATAATAGCAATTCCCGTAATGGCCCTGATTTGCGGGATTATGTCACGCAGGCAGGCATGTAAAATCAAAGAAAAAGATCAAAACGAACAGAAAAAATCGTGAGGTGATATATGAGATTATTGAAGATAATGTTATTGAGTATGGTCGTTTATGTATGTTCGGCCGCAGATGTAGTAGCCGCGGATGCCAACGAACTGAATGATGTTAACAAGATCGTCAACAAGGCAAATCTCGTTGCTTATTATCAGGGTGACGACGGTAAAGCGACGGTCAACATGACCATCACTGACAAGAAAGGACAGGAACGGATTCGTGAATTCGAGATTTTGCGAAAGGATATTGAAGATGGCGGTGACCAGAACTATTATGTTTACTTCAAAAGACCCGCCGATGTCAGACGCATGGTCTTTATGGTTCACAAACACGCCGATCTAAAGGAAGATGACGACCGCTGGCTCTATCTGCCGGATCTCGACCTGGTCAAACGCATCGCGGCCTCTGACAAGCGAAGCAGCTTCGTGGGATCCCACTTTTTCTACGAGGACGTTTCCGGAAGAAACATCAATTTGGACAAGCACGAGTTGACGGACGTCACCGACACCTATTTCGTCTTTGACAATACGCCCAAGAATCCCGACATGGTCGAATTTTCCCGCTACAAAATGTGGATTCACCGCGAGACGTTCATGCCGATACAGACCGAGTACTACGACAAGCGAAACG
>CAZNET010000315.1:0-4056 GCA_964571885.1 uncultured Pirellulales bacterium | reverse complement strand
ATGAAGGCATCGAAAATGTCTGGAAACGCCACAGTGAAATGGCCGAGTATGTCAGAGGCTGGGCCAAAGAGAACTTCGCGCTTTTCTGCGACGAACAATATGCTTCAGACACATTGACAACGATCAAAAACACCAAAGGCATCAATGTCGCCGAAACGATCAAAGCCCTTCAGGAAAAACACAATACGGTTTTCGGAAACGGCTATGGCAAAATCAAGGAAGAAACTTTCCGTATTGCTCATATGGGTGACATCTCACTGGACGATCTGAAAGAACTGATCGGCTGGATCGAAGAGGAAATCAAATAAGTTTTTTCCTGTTACGGTAAATAAAAAGCTCCCTTAAAAAGGGAGCTTTTTTTGAATCTTAACAACAGATGGATCAGAAGTTCAGGCCGGCACCGAGAATATACTTCACATCCGTACTGCCTGATCCCGCCGCCGGTGTGGTATCATAATCAAAAATGACTTTAAAATTGGTAAAAACAGTCTCAGTGACACCCGCACGAACTTCAGCTGTAGAGGTCAGATAATAATCGGATACTTTTTCGGTACTTGGATAATATGTCAATCCGTGAAGGAACATGATATTTTCATACACCTTTTTATCCAGCGCATAGCCTAACTGAGCGGACAATTCCGTATTGCCGTTGGGATTGTTGTCAAACTTTTCATAAAGCGACGCAAGGCCGGCTTCGAGCGAAAAATTAAAATCTTCCGTTTCGACCCATTGATAGCCGCCGCCGAGACCAAGGATCATTCGTCGGTCCAGATTCGCAACGCTGTCTTTTTCATAACGTCCATCGAGATATCCGTATATTTTTTTGGTAAAGAAATAATCATATTTGGCTCGCATATTCCAGTTGTCTTCGGTGATCGTTTCCTCACCGGTATCCGTGTCGGTCTGCTTACCTTTGATATAATAAGCGGAAAGTGTCGTCCGGTCTTTTTCTCCCCGTTTTTTCATGTCAAGAGCGACACTTCTCATGCTGTTTTTGGTATTGCCGTGAGAAGATGTCAATCCGGCACTGATACTGCCCTTCCACCGCGGCTTAGCAGGAGGAGGCGGATTAATGGATTTGATATTCTCCACCATGAAGTCCTGAGATTTAAGATTTTGATCTCCCGCGATGGAAAACTTCCCTTCACCGGAATCCAGTACTTTCTGGCTGAAACGTGTTTCATCATCGAGAATAACCGTTATCGGCACCTCCGAACTAAAGGTTTTGACCTGCGACATGTCAATAGGAATCGTTCCTGCGACGGTCGATTCAAATGTCATTGTTCCTTCAAGAACATTGATAATTTTACCTGACAGCTTGTCGCCGTTTTTGAAATAAACTTCATCGGCACCAGCCAGGCCGGTTATGGAAATAACCAAACTCAAAAACACAAAACGCTTTAATTGCATTAAAAATCCCTTTCAAACTAATCAATTTTTTTATTCGTTTTCTTTAAATAGATGAACATCCGTTTGCGGAAACGGAATGGTAATTCCGTTTTCATCGAGGGCCAGCTTGACTTTCTCCGTGATGCCGAAATATACATCCCAGTAATCGGTGGGTTTGATCCAGGGTCGGACGGCAAGATTGACACTGCTGTCGGCCAGTTCCAATACCGCAACGGTCGGTGCAGGATCTTTAAGAACCTTCTCGTCATCATTCATTACTGCTTCTATAATCCCCTTTGCCTTTTTGATGTCGTCTCCATAGGAAATACCGACAACAAGATCGACACGCCGCAGTCCATTGACAGTGTAATTTTTAATAATGTCCCCATAAATCTTGGAATTAGGAACAATAATTCTGATGTTCTCCGGTGAATTGAGTATCGTATTAAAAATATGAACTTCTTTAACGGTCCCTATTTTGCCGGCCACTTCTACGAAGTCACCCACTTTGATCGGCTTGAACAGGATTAAAAGAACCCCCGCGGCGAAATTGGAAAGCGATCCCTGCAACGCCAGTCCAACCGCCAAACCCGCGGCACCAATAATCGCGATGAATTGAGCGGTCTGGATACCCAGCGCGGATAACGCCGCAATGATTACAAACACCAAAAGAAGTGCATAGGTTATATTGTAAACAAAATTAACCAACATCACGTCAATCTTTGCCCGGGTCATCATTTTTCGGATCAACGCTGATATCCATTTGACAATCCATTTACCAATGACAAAGATGACGATTGCCCCTATGATTTTCAGACCGTATTCCGTAAGATACGTATAAAGTACTTTCATTATCTCCTGAACGTCCTGTGATGATGTTGGGATCGCTTCCACGATCTTCTCAGTTGACATGGCTGAGTTTGGTTCCATGGTTAACACCTTTCAAATAAAATCATTAGTTAAATAATCCAATTATTATAGAGGCAAAAAAATCGATTATGCAATAATATATCCAACAAATTACAGAATCTAATCTCTTATTTTTATTTAACACTCATAATAAATTTTGAAAAATGAACTTTTTTTGAAATATTGGCGTATCTTTATGAGAAAATCAAGTAAAATGATAAAGGATATGATTATTAAATATCTTTGGAGGTCATTAAGAGCATGTTGAAAAACAAGACAAAAATAAGGATTTTATTGGTCTTTCTACTCGTCGCAATCGCATCAGGTCCTTATTGCATACCTTTGCACGCCCAGGAGCAGAAAAGTGTAACAACCCTTAGAGAAATGGGCAAGGCGTTTGCGGATATCGCGGAAAAAGCCTCGCCAGCGGTGGTTTGGATTTCATCTGAAAAGACTATAACACTTAACAATCAAACTGTTAGTCCTTTTGATCCTTTTGAGGATGATTTTTTTGATTTCTTCTTTCGTCAATCACCGCGCAGATACCGACAGCAACCGCAAAAACGTAAACAAACCGCCTATGGATCGGGTTTTATCATTTCAGAAAACGGATATATTCTAACGAACAATCACGTGGTGGCCGATGCCGATAAAGTAAAAGTTACACTCACAGATAAACGGGAATTTGAAGCAAAAGTTATCGGCACCGACCCTGAGTCGGAAGTGGCAGTGATTAAAATTGATGAAGATGACCTACCGGTTATCGAACTGGCGGACTCAGATAAAACAGAAGTCGGCGAATGGGTTCTGGCAATCGGCAATCCATTCGGCTTAAGCCATTCAGTGACAGCCGGTATTGTCAGTGCCAAAGGACGCCGAGGAGTCGGGCTGGCGAGTTTCGAAGATTTCATACAAACCGATGCGGCCATCAATCCCGGTAATTCTGGCGGTCCGTTGATTAACCTGGACGGTAAAGTCGTCGGTATCAACACCGCGATTCTCAGCGGCAGCGGCGGCAATATGGGAATCGGCTTTGCCATCCCGATCAATATGGCAAAAAATATTTATGACCAGCTTGTTGAAACCGGCTCGGTTGCGAGAGGATTTCTTGGTATTGAACCGGCAAACTTAACCCCTGAACTGGCAAAAGCGATGGACATCGACGACGATCTGACCGGTGTCGTCATTGAACGCGTCATTGACGGCACCGCGGCGGACGAAGCGGGGCTGAAACGATATGATGTGATTATCGAATTAGAAGATGATGAAGTTAAAGATGCCCTTTCGTTCAGAAACAAAATTGCCATGTACAAACCCGGCACAAAAGTAAACCTTACCATCATTCGAGACGGCAAAGAAAAAGAATTCAGTATAACACTCGGCGACAGATCACAGGGGGCGGTGGCACAGGAAAAAGAACTTTTGGAAACCATTGGATTTGATGTTCAGGAATTGACGCCGGAATTGGCCCGGCAGTTAGGCTACAGGGGATTAAAAGGCGTCGTTGTAAAACAAATCAACCCGGATTCAGATGCCGCCGAAAAACTGAGAAGAGGCTTGCTCATTCTCGAGGTCAACCGTATTGCCGTTGATTCGGTTGAAGAATTCAATGCCGCCATTGAAAAAACAGCCGATAGTGACGCTTTACTGCTCCTGGTCAGTAACGGACGATTCAATGATTTTGTCGTAATTCAGAAAATGACGAAATAAACAGGTGCGGTACCTGTTTGTATATGATTACTTAATTTTATAAAAAGC